>NZ_LZJB01000269.1:0-599 GCF_001666895.1 Mycobacterium sp. E3298 | reverse complement strand
CGGTAGGGCTCGCCGTATTCGTCCGGGATGGCGGCCTCCATGACCGACAAGGCCTGGCCGACCTTCATCGCCCCGCCGCTACCCGCCAACAAGGTGCACCGGGTGCTCGACGCCCAGCTGGGCACCAAGTGGCGCGAACGGTTCAGTTCGTTCGACGACAAACCCATCGCCTCGGCCAGCATCGGCCAGGTGCACAAGGCGGTCTGGGCCGACGGCCGCCCGGTGGCCGTCAAGATCCAATACCCCGGCGCCGACGAGGCGCTGCGCGCCGACCTCAAGACCATGCAGCGGATGGTCGGCGTGGTCAAACAGCTCGCCCCCGGCGCCGACGTCCAGGGCATCGTCGACGAGCTGGTCGAGCGCACCGAGATGGAGCTCGACTACCGGCTGGAGGCCGACAACCAGCGCGCCTTCGCCAAGGCCTACGAGGGCCACCCGCACTTCGCGATACCCCACGTCGTCGCCAGCGCGCCCAAGGTCGTGGTCCAGGAGTGGATCGACGGCCTGCCGCTGGCGGAGATCATCCGCGACGGCACCCGCGAGCAGCGCGACCTGATCGGCACCCGGCTGCTCGAGCTCACCTTCGACGCGCCGCGCCG
>NZ_LZJB01000268.1:0-5913 GCF_001666895.1 Mycobacterium sp. E3298 | reverse complement strand
CGGCCAGCGCGAGGCCCATCAGCGCCATCGCGAACGCGGTGAAACCGAACAGCAGCGTGTACCAGGTGGCGGTGAATCCCAGGAAGAGTCCGGCGGCGATAACCGCGGCCCAGCCGCGGTGCGGCTCCGCCGGCGCCTCGAGCGTCACGCCAGCGTGGCCATGGGCGTCCGGCGTCACGCTGGCGTGACGCTCGGGGGGATCCCACCGGCCGCCGGCGCGCAGGCCCGACCACGTCAGCACAAGCACCGGCGGCAGCAGCACGGTGATCATCGCCGCGTACGGTTCGGGCGAGCCGTAGGCCAGGGTCGCCGCCGCCGTCGCGGTGGTGACGATCAGCGCGTATTCGAACCGGACCATCCGCCACCACAGCACCAGTGCGACGGCGACCGCGATGGTGATCGAGGTGATGGCCCAGGGCTTGTAGACCTCCCAGGCCGGTGTCCCGCTCAGCGCCGCGGCCCGCCCGCCGATCCAGAACCAGCCGGGCGGGTAGAACGGCGGCAGCCCGATGTAGGTCATGTCGCGCAGGGCGGGGCTGTCGGCGAGCCGGGTCAGGTACTCGGTGCGGAACTGCTGGTCGACGGAAATGCCGAACAGGTACAGCTTGGTGGCCCCCAACGGCATGCCCAGCGTCACGACGGTGAACGCGGAGACGAACGCCAGCCCGCCCAGCCGCGCCGGCCACCGCCACCGCCGCCACGCCCAGCCCGCGCCGACCAGGCCGGCCAGGCAGCCGACCTGGCCCACGGTGGTCAGCGCGTGCAGCTGATTCGATGACGGAAAGGCCGGCCACTGGACGCGAGAGATGGCGACCAGCGAGACCACGGCGACGATGACGGCCACCGCGGCCGCCAAAGCCATCTGGCCGAGGCTGGCCAGCGCGTTACGCATGATCAGATGGGCAGCTTGCGGAAGATGGGCCGGGGGATGTGTCGCAACACCATCATCACGTACCGGAATGCTCCTGGCGCCCAAACCAATTCCTTACCCTTTGCGGCCGAGGTCACCGCGAGGTTGGCGACGTACTCCTTGTCCACCGTCAGCGGGGCTTCCTTGACGTGCGCGCTCATCCGGGTGCGGACCTGGCCCGGGCGGATCACCAGGACGTGAACCCCGTACTCGCGCAGCGCTTCTCCGAGACCCAGATAGAAGCCATCCAGTCCGGCCTTGGTGGAGCCATAGACGAAGTTCGATCGTCGCACCCGCTCCCCGGCGGCCGAGCTCATCGCGATGATCTGGCCGAAGCCCTGCGCGCGCATCTTCTCGCCGAGCAGCACACCCACCGAAACCGCTGCGGTGTAGTTGATTTCGGCGGCCAGGACGGCCTTGCGCTGATCCTGCCACAGCTCCTCGGCGTCCCCGAGGATGCCGAACGCGACGATCGCCACGTCGACGTCGCCATGGGCGAACGCCGCCTCGATGGTCTTCGGATGGCTGTCGGGGTCGGTGGCCTCGAAGTCGATCAGCTCCACCGACCGCGCGCCCGCCGCCTTCATCTGGGCGACGGCGGCGTCGCGGCCCGGGTCATCGGGCATGGCGGCCAGCACGATACGGGCGTGCGCGTTCTGCAGATAGCGCTCGCAGATGGCGAGCCCGATCTCGGAGGTCCCGCCGAGCAACAGGATGGTCTGCGGGTTTCCCACAGCGTCCAGCACCATTTACAACAGCTCCAAACGTCGGGCCATGTCGGAGGCGAACACCCCGGCGGGGTCCACCTTGCGGCGCACCGCGATCCACTCGTCGATGCGCGGGTACATGGCGTGGAAGGTCTCGGCGCTCGCGCGGGAATCTTTGGCGGTGTACACCCGGCCGCCGAATTCCAATACCCGCCTGTCAAGTTCGTTGAGGAACTCGTTGATCCCCGGCTTGTTGGGGAAGTCCATCGCGACGTTCCACCCGGCCATCGGGAAACTCAGCGGCGCGCGGTTGCCCGGGCCGAAGAGTTTGAACACGTTCAGCGCCGAATAATGGCCGCGGGTCTGGATCCAGCGGATGATGGCCTTGAACTCGTCCATCGCGTCCGGCGGAACCAGGAACTGGTGCTGCGCGAAACCCATTGGGCCGTAAGCGTTATTCCAGCCGTTGACCAGGTCGAGCATGTGGTAGAACTGCGACAGGTTCATGATCTTGCCGGAGTAGGTTCCGCCCAAGCGGTAGTACACCTCGCCGATGGCCATGAAAGACAGCTTGTTCATCGCGCTGACCGGAAATATGTTCGGCACCGTCAACAGCTGGGGCGCATCGAATTTCAGCGGATTTTTGGCCAGCTTCTCGGGCAGTTGGTCCAGCTTGGCCAGGCTGCCGCGGCTGACCGCGGCCCGGCCGAGTTTGGGCGGTGGGCTGATCAAATCGAACCAGGCGCTGGAGTAGGTGTAGTTGGCCTCGCTGCCGTCGAGGTGAACGGCGACCGTCTCGTCGAGGTCCTTGGTGGCCACACCGTCGGCGATGAAATACGCCGTTTCGGTCGGCGTCATCTCGATGGTCGCGCGCAGCACGATCCCGGTCAGGCCGTTGCCGCCGACGGTGACCCAGAACAGTTCGGCGTCCTCACCGTCGGGGGTGATGGTGCGGACGGTGCCGTCGGCCATGAGCAGGTCCATCGAGCGCACGTGGTTGCCGAAGCTGCCCGCGCTGTGATGGTTCTTGCCGTGGATGTCGCAGGCGATCGCGCCGCCGACGGTGACCTGACGCGTGCCCGGCAGCACCGGCACCCACAGCCCGAACGGCAGCGCCGCCTTCATCAACTGGTCCAGACTGACGCCGGCGTCGACGTCGACCAGCCGGGTGTCGGCGCTGATCGAGTGGATGCGGTTCAGCGGGGTCATGTCGATCACCAGGCCGCCGCCGTTTTGGGCGTTGTCGCCGTAGGACCGGCCCAGGCCGCGCGCGATGACACCCCGTCCGTTCGGTCCGCCGGATTCGGCTACCCGGGCGACGGCCTTGGCGATCAGCTCGGGATCTCGGGTCGAGAGCACCTCGGCCACCGACGGCGCGGTGTGGCCAAAGCCCATCAGCCGGGTGGGGGTGGTTCCAACGTCGGTGCTCAACATCGTCAAAGAGGGTACCGCTTGCGCAACTGGCTCAGCGGATGCGGAAGATAACGGCTCGCTGCACGATGAAGTTGATGACCGTCGCGGTGCCCTGCGCGATCACGAACGCGACGGGTATGGCCCACCCGCGGTAGTGCATAAGCGCAAGGCACAGGTGGTTGAGCCCGACCTGGACGGCGAAGGTGACGGCGTAGAGGATCATGACCGCGACGAACCGGGCGGTGCTGGGGGCGGCTTGGAAAGTCCACCGGCGGTTGATCAGGTAGGCGGTGATGGTGCCGACGACGAAGCTGGTGGCCTTGGCCAGGTCGACCTGGACGCCCACCGCCTTGTACAGGGCCAGGTACAGGCCGAAGTCCACGATTCCCGCCAGGCCGCCGGTGACGACGAAACGCATCACCTGTGTCGTCAGGCTCAACTGTGGGCTGGGCGGGGCGGCATCGGGCGGCGGGGCAACCATCGGGGGGAGTCTATCCGGGCCGGCGGGCCGCGCCGGGGACGCTACGGGACGCTCTAGCGGGGCAGCTTGACCGCGATCAGCTCGACCTGATCCTCGCCCTGCGGCGTGGAGTAGGTCACCGTGTCGCCCGCCTTGTGTCCGGCTAACGCCTGGGCCAGGGGGCTGCGCGCGGTCAGGGTCTCACCTTCCCGGCCAACCGGCGTCTCTTCCACGATCGAGATCACCTGCATGGTGACCACTTCGCCGTCGGAGAAGCGCAGGGTCACCTCGGTGCCACCGGGCAGGGTCTCCGACGCGTCGGCCTCCGACGGGCCGGTGCGCAGCCGGCGGTCCAGCTCGTTGATCCGGTCGCTGAGGCCCACCAGCTCCTCGGCGCGCTGGATCGCCTCGGCGGCGTCGCCGTGATCGCCCACCATGCCGCGGTCGTTGCGGACCTCGACCTCGAGGCGGTCGCGCCGCTGCCGTAGCCGGTCGAGCTCCGCGGCCAGGCTCTCTTTTGCCGCGTCCGCCACTGATTGGGCTTTCTTAGCCACTTCCGTCGACCTTTCGCCTGCGGCCAGTTGGTTTCGCCGATTATTCATTCATACGCCGCAAATCCGCGCACACGCTTTTGTGAGAAAGCCCCGAGGCCGGCCCGACAGGGTCCGGAGGCGTCGCTTCGCCGGCTCGCACACCGGCGGGTTCTTTGCAGTGCGTCGTGGAGATTTCGTGGACGGCGGTCCACCCAGCGCTGGCTTGCCCAGGTGCGGCGGGGACCTCGGGAATCCGACCGCGCCGCGTGGCCCTCACGGCCAAGTAACCCTGCGGCACAGAGTATTTCAGTACGGCCGCCGCGTTCGGGTCCGATGCCTGGCCGTGCTTCGAATTGTCGTGCAAGTCAATTGGCTTCCAGTTTCCGTACCGAAGGAATCTTTTGGCGAGTTTTCTATGACCATCGTCCGAATCGGCGATAGGATTTTGTTCGCTACGGGGTTCACTGACTGAGGTGTTCGAAGAGGGCAGGCCATGGACTTTGGGTCGCTACCCCCCGAGGTCAACTCCGGGCTGATGTACACCGGTCCGGGATCGGGCCCGCTGCTGGCCGCGGCGGCAGCCTGGGACGCGGTAGCCGCAGAGCTGGAGTCGGCGACCGCGGGCTATTCCTCCGAACTGGCGGGCTTGACCGGGCTCTGGTTCGGGCCGTCGTCGATGGCGATGAATGCCGCGGCCGCACCCTATGTGGCATGGTTGGCCGCCGCTGCCGCCCAGGCCGGGGTGACGGCCACGCAGGCCTTTGCGGCGGCTGCGGCGTATGAGGCGGCATATCTGATGACGGTGCCGCCGCCGCTGATCGCGGAGAACCGGGCGCAACTGATGGCGTTGATCGCGACGAACTTCTTCGGGCAGAACACGCCTGCGATCGCGGCGACCGAGGCCGAGTACATGGAGATGTGGGTCCAAGATGCGGTCGCGATGTATGGGTATGCCGTCGATTCGGCGGCCGCCAGTGCCTTGCAGTCGTATAGCGAGCCGCCGCAGACGACCAACCCGGCGGGCCAGAACGCCCAGGGCGGCGCGGTAGCCCAAAGTGCTGCGAACACCGCGGGATCCCAGACGCAGTCGGTGATTCAGCAGCAGCTGACCTCGATCGCGACCCAGCAGCTGACCCCGACGACGGACACGCAACAACTGACCTCGACCGCGGCAACCCAGCAGCTGAGCTCGGCCGCGGAGAGCCAGCAGCTGGGCATGCCCATCGCGACCCAACAACTCACCCCGACGGTTTCGCAGCAGTCCGTCACGCCGATGGCGACGACGACGCAGTCGGTTACGCCGACGTCGACCACGCAGTCGGTTACGCCGATGGCGACGACGACGCAGTCGGTTACGCCGACGTCGACCACGCAGTCGGTTACGCCGACGTCGACCACGCAGTCGGTTACGCCGATGGCGACCACGCCGCAGTCGGCTGCGCCCGCGGCAACGTCACAATCGGTCACGCCCACCGCCTCCGCGCAATCGGTTGCCCCCGCGGCGACGTCACAGTCGGTCACGCCCGCCGCCACCTCGCCGCAATCGGCCGCCCCGGCGGCGTCCACACAGTCGGTGGCGCCGGCCGCGTCCCAGCCGCCGCTGTCGATCACCCACGTGATCATCAACGGCGTCGATCCGATCGACCTTCAGGGCACGATCCTGAACGGCCAAGTCGTCGAAGTCACCGCGGGCAATCCTGCCGTCACCCTGCCCGGCCAGACGCTGACCGTCGCCAGCGGCGGGCAGCTCATCATCGATGCGAACGCCAGCTACACCGACACCGGCACCCTGGCCATCAGCTCCGGCGGCGTGGTCACCGACAGCGGCACTCTGACCGTCGGCTCCGGCGGCATCCTGACCGACAGTGGCTCTCTGACCGTCAGCTCCGG
>NZ_LZJB01000267.1:0-24043 GCF_001666895.1 Mycobacterium sp. E3298 | reverse complement strand
TGTCGCGCACCTCGTCGAGGCTGGGCACGTTGCCGGGCGCGGCGATCTCGCTCATCGAGCGCAGCGAGGCGCTGACCTGTTCCTGCATCTTCGCCTGCTCGAGCTGGCTGAGCAGCTTGGTGCGCTCGGCGATCTTCTGCTGCAGCACCATCGCGTTCTGCTCGACCGCCTTCTTGGCCTGGGCGGCCGCGCTCAGCGCCTGGTCGTGCAGGGTCTTGAGGTCCTCGACGCTTTGCTCAGCGGTCACCAGCTGGGCCGCGAACGCCTCGGCGGCGTTGTTGTACTCGGCGGCCTTGGCGGCGTCTCCGGCGGCGGTGGCCTGGTCGGCCAGCGTCAGGGCCTGGCGGACGTTGACCTGCAGCTTTTCGATGTCGGCGAGTTGCCGGTTCAGCCGCATCTCGAGTTGGCGCTGGTTGCCGATCACCTGGGCGGCCTGCTGGGTCAGCGCCTGGTGCGTGCGCTGCGCCTCCTCGATCGCCTGCTGGATCTGCACCTTGGGGTCGGCGTGCTCGTCGATCTTCGCGTTGAACAGCGCCATGAGGTACTTCCACGCTTTGACGAACGGATTGGCCATGAGTGAGCTCCACCTTCGCTTCGTATAGGCCGGATGGTCCCGGGATGGGCCGACGCTTGTCGCTCAATTTAGTGGGTCGGCGCCGATCGCCCTACCCCTAGCGGTCGATCGTTGCCGCCGGTGTGGCTCAGGCGATCGCCAGGGATGCCACCGGCGGGATGACGACCTTGGTGTCGGCGTCGATGCTGGGGCCGCGCAGCCCGTCGGCGGGCGCCCCGTGGGCCACGCGTTCGCGGGCCCGTTCCTGGCCGGCCATCCGCTCGCCGGCGTCGGTCAGCACCGACGACAGCGGGACCTGCAACGCCTCGCAGATCGCGTTGAGCAGCTCGCTGGACGGCTCCTTGCGGCCACGCTCCACCTCGGACAAATACCCAAGGCTCACTCGCGCCGAATCGGAGACCTCGCGCAGCGTCCGGCCCTGCGTCATGCGGGCCTCACGCAGCACGTCGCCGATGACCTCGCGCACTAATGGCGGCATTCCTGCCCTCCTTCGTCCAGTCAGCCCGCTCGGCGCGAATAGGCCGCGACTGCAGGCGCTCAAAAGGTGAAACGCGGGCGGCGGGGCGTTGGTTCCCGTTCGGCGACCGCAGAATCAGTCGGACGTCCGGCGCACTTCCCGCACGGTCGACACCACGTAGTCGATGCCGGTGACGATCGTGAGCACGATCGCCACCCCCATCACCACCGCCGCCGCCACCCGCAGCGGCCCCGACAGCGGCAGGATGAACAGGCCGATCGCCACCACCTGCACCACGGTCTTGACCTTGCCGCCCCAGCTGGCCGGGATGACCCCGCGGCGGATCACGGCGAGCCGCAGCACGGTCACGCCGAACTCGCGGGCCAGGATCACCACGGTGACCCACCAGGGCAGGTCACCCAGCATCGACAGGCCGATCAGCGCCGAGCCGACCAGCGTCTTGTCCGCGATCGGATCGACGAAGGCCCCGAATTCCGTTGCCATGCCGTAATTGCGGGCCAGCAGGCCATCCAACCGATCGGTGATGCAGGCGATCGCGAAGATCACGAAAGCCACGATCCGAAAGGCGAACTCGTGACCGTCCTTGGCGAACAGCGCGAGCAGGAAGATCGGGACCAACACCAGCCGCAGCAACGTCAGCGTGTTGGCGAGGTTTGCGATGTGGACGCGGCCCGGCGGTCCGGTCAACGGACCCGTTTGCGGCTGCCCCGACACCGCAACAGAATAACTGTTGACCAGCGCAGCCGTCCCCGATGCCGATACTGTTAGCCGTGACCGATAGTTCGCAGGACTGCCTGGTGCGACGCGCGCGAACCTCCGACGTCCCCGCCATCAAGCAGCTCGTCGACACCTACGCCGGCAGGATCCTGCTCGAGAAGAACCTGGTGACGCTGTACGAGGCCGTCCAGGAATTCTGGGTGGCCGAACGCGAGGGCGCCGTGGTCGGCTGCGGTGCGCTGCACGTGATGTGGTCCGACCTGGGCGAGATCCGCACCGTCGCGGTCGACCCGGCGATGACCGGCCACGGCATCGGCCACGCGATCGTCGACCGGCTGCTTGAGGTCGCGCGCGAGCTGCAGCTCAAGCGGCTGTTCGTGCTCACGTTCGAGACGGAGTTCTTCGGCAAGCACGGGTTCACCGAGATCGAGGGCACGCCGGTGACCGCGGAGGTGTTCGAGGAGATGTGCCGCTCCTACGACATCGGTGTCGCCGAGTTCCTCGACCTGAGTTACGTCAAGCCCAACATCCTGGGCAACTCCCGCATGCTGCTGGTGCTCTGACTCGCCGAGCGTGACATGAGGCGGGAAATCGGCCGAAATCTCGCCGTGGGTGCACGTTCGGCGCAGGGGGCTAGTCGTCGGGGTCGCCGCCGTCGGCGTCGGCGCCGCCCCGGATCAGCGCCAGCGTTCCGGCCAGCTCGTCGGGCTTGACCAGCACGTCGCGCGCCTTGGATCCCTCGCTGGGCCCGACGATGCCGCGCGTCTCCATCAGGTCCATCAGCCGGCCGGCCTTGGCGAAGCCGACCCGCAGCTTGCGCTGCAGCATCGAGGTGGAGCCGAACTGGCTGGACACCACGAGCTCGACCGCCTGCAAGAACACGTCCATGTCGTCGCCGATGTCCGGGTCGACGTCGGTGCGCTCGCCGGTGGGCTTGGCCGTCGTGACGCCCTCGGTGTATTCGGGCTCGGCCTGGTCCTTGCAGGCCGTGACGACGGCGTGGATCTCCTCGTCGGTGATGTAGGCGCCCTGCAGGCGCAGCGGCTTGCTCGCGCCCATCGGCAGGAACAGGCCGTCGCCCATGCCGATCAGCTTCTCGGCGCCGGCCTGGTCCAGGATCACCCGGCTGTCGGTGAGCGACGACGTCGCGAACGCGAGCCGCGACGGCACGTTGGTCTTGATCAGGCCGGTGACCACGTCGACCGACGGGCGCTGGGTGGCCAGCACCAGGTGGATGCCCGCCGCCCGGGCCTTCTGGGTGATCCGCACGATGGCGTCCTCGACGTCGCGGGGCGCGGTCATCATCAGGTCGGCCAGCTCGTCGACGATCGCGACGACGTACGGGTAGGGCCGGTATTCGCGCTGGCTGCCCAGCGGCGCGGTGATGGCCCCCGACCGCACCTTTGCGTTGAAGTCGTCGATGTGGCGCACCCGGGAAGCCTGCATGTCCTGGTAGCGCTGCTCCATCTCCTCGACCAGCCAGGCCAGGGCGGCCGCGGCCTTCTTCGGCTGCGTGATGATCGGGGTGATCAGGTGCGGAATCCCCTCGTACGGGGTCAGCTCCACCATCTTCGGGTCGATCAGGATCATCCTGACCTCCTCGGGCGTGGCCCGGGTCAGCAAGGAGACCAGCATGGAGTTGACGAAGCTCGACTTACCCGAACCGGTGGAGCCGGCGACCAGCAGGTGCGGCATCTTGGCCAGGTTGGCCGAGATGAAGTCGCCCTCGATGTCCTTGCCAAGCCCGATCACCAGCGGGTGGTGGTCGCGGCGGGTCGACGGCGCGGTGAGCACGTCGGCCAGCCGCACCATCTCCCGGTCGGTGTTGGGCACCTCGATGCCGACGGCGGATTTGCCGGGGATCGGGGCCAGCATGCGCACGCTCTCGGTGGCCACCGCGTAGGCGATGTTCTTCTGCAGCGCGGTGATCTTCTCCACCTTCACGCCCGGGCCCAGCTCGACCTCGTACCGGGTGACGGTCGGCCCGCGGGTGCAGCCGGTGACGGCCGCGTCGACCTTGAACTGGGTGAGCACCTCGCTGATGGCGTCGGCCATGACCGTGTTGGCGGCGCTGCGCTTCTTCGGCGGGTCCCCCGCCACCAGCAGGTTCAGCGAGGGCAGCGTGTAGGGGCCCTCGACGACCCGGTCGACGATCTCGGGCGGCTTCTTGGCGCGACGGCGGCTCTTCCCGATGGCCGGCTCCGGTGTGGTGGGGATGTCGTCCTCGTTGTCCCGCAGGGCAGGGGCCGGGTCGGCCGCCGGCCAGGCTTGCGGCTCGTCTTCGGGAAGCGAGCTCTCGTCGTAAAAGTCTTCGGCCACAGCGGAATCCGCGTAGTCGTCATAGTCGTCGTACTCGCCGTATTCGTCGTCGCCGAGCAACCGGGCGCCGAACATGGCGCGGACCGCGTCGGGCACCTCGCGGATCGTGGTTCCGGTCAGCAACAGCAGGCCGAACATGAAGCCGATGAACAACAGGGGCGCGGCGATCCAGGCCGTCAGCCCGTCCGACAGCGGGCCGCCGATGGCGAAGCCGATGAATCCCGCCGCGCGGCGGCGCGCCTCGGGGTCTTCAGGCGAACCGGACCACAGGTGCCGCAGGCCGAGCACCGACAGCGCGATCAGGGTGCCGCCGAGGATGAGCCTCGGGCGCGCGTCCGGGTTGGGCTGCGTGCGCATCAGCGTCACCGCCACCGCGGCGGTGACGACCGGGAGCGCCAGCACGCCCGCACCGATGAAGGTCCGCAACAGCGTGTCGACCCATGCACCGACCGGTCGGGCGGCGTTGAACCACGAGCTCGCGGCGACCACGACGGAAAGGCCGAGCAGCATCAGCGCGATCCCGTCGCGGCGGTGTCCCGGGTCGATGTCGCGGGCCCGCCCGATCGACCGGGCCGCGCCGCCCGTGCTGCGCGCGGCCATCAGCCAGGTGGCGCGCAGGGCGCGCCCGCCGGTCAGCCCGGCGGCCACCAGCAGCGACTGGTTGCGCCGTTTCGCGGGCCTGCTCGGCCGCTTGCGGGGTGCCGCCGGCCGCGCGCGACCCGACCCACTCCGCGAAGTGGCCTTTGACCTGCTCGTTCGAGCTTTGGAGCGGGCCGCGGTCTTATTAGCCATGTCGGCAAGGGTAGTCGCACCGACATCATCTACACCACCCGCCACACTGGTAACGGTTTGGCCATGTGACCCATCTGACGGGTGGTCCAAGGGGCCGCGTGAGTAGGGTGGACAACCGGTGACCCAGGTAACAGAGCCATGCACGTCACCCACCCCGTACGCCCCAGGAGGCCCCAGCATGCCCGTCGTCGTCGTTGCCACCATGACCGTCAAACCGGAATCGGTCGACACAGTCCGCGACATCCTCACGCAGGCGGTGGAGGAAGTGCACAACGAACCGGGTTGCCAGTTGTACTCACTGCACCAATCGGGCGAAACCTTCGTTTTCGTCGAGCAGTGGGCCGACGAAGAGGCGCTCAAGGCCCACAGCACCGCCCCGGCCATCGGCAAGATGTTCGGCGCCGCCGGCGAGCACCTGGCCGGGGCGCCGGACATCAAGATGCTGCAGCCCGTGCCCGCGGGTGACCCGGACAAGGGTCAGCTGCGGTCCTGATGACCCGGCCACTCGAGGGCAAGGTCGCCTTCATCACCGGCGCGGCGCGCGGCCAGGGTCGCGCGCACGCGGTGCGGCTGGCCTCCGACGGCGCGGACATCATCGCGGTCGACCTGTGCGACCAGATCGCCAGCGTCCCCTATCCGCTGGCCACCGAGGAAGACCTGGCGCAAACCGTCAAGCTGGTCGAGGACACGGGCTCGCGCATCGTGGCCGCTCGTGGCGACGTGCGCGACCGGGCGTCGCTGTCGGCCGCCCTGCAGGCCGGCCTGGACGAGTTCGGCCGGCTCGACATCGTCGTCGCCAACGCCGGCATCGCACCGATGCAATCGGGTGACGACGGCTGGCGCGACGTCATCGACGTCAACCTCACCGGCGTCTACAACACCATCAAGGCCGCCATCCCGACCATGGTCAAGCAGGGCACCGGGGGGTCGATCGTGCTGATCAGTTCCAGCGCCGGGCTGGCCGGGGTGGGCAGCCCGGACGCCGGTTCCGTCGGCTATGCGGCCGCCAAACACGGCGTGGTGGGGCTGATGCGGGTATACGCGAATCTGCTTGCAACACAGTATATTCGGGTCAACTCGATACACCCCTCGGGTGTCGAGACCCCGATGATCAACAACGAGTTCACCCGGGAATGGCTGGCCAAGATGGCCGCCGCGACCGACACGCCCGGAGCCATGGGCAACGCGATGCCGGTGGAGGTACTGGACGTCGAGGACGTCGCCAACGCGGTGGCGTGGCTGGTGAGCGACCAGGCGCGCTACATCACCGGCGTGACGTTGCCGGTCGACGCCGGCTTCTTGAACAAGTAGTCGAATGCCACGAAACTCCGCCGCGCAGACCGCCTTTGGGCCGATGGTGCTGGCGGCCGTCGAACAGAACGAACCACCGGGCCGCCGCTTGGTGGACGACGACCTGGCGGAGCTGTTCCTGCCGGCGCCGCTGCGGTTGCTGGTGGCGGCGACACGCGCCCGGCCGGTGCGCCGCCTGATGATGCGCGGATCGGAGTGGTCGGGCCGCGGGCTGTGGGCGAACCTGGCCTGCCGCAAGCGTTTTATCGGCGACAAGCTGGCCGAGGCGCTCGACGGCATCGACGCCGTCGTCATCCTCGGCGCCGGACTGGACACCCGCGCCTACCTGCTGACACGGCAGATTCGCATCCCCGTGTTCGAGGTCGACCTGCCCGTCAACGTCGCCCGGAAGGTGAAGACGGTCCGACGGGTGCTGGGCGGCCCGCCGATGTCGGTCCGGCAGGTGGCGTTGGACCTGGAGCGCGACGACCTGCTGACGGCCTTGGCCGAGCACGGCTATCGCACCGACTACCGGGCCTTTTTCATCTGCGAGGGCGTCACCCAATACCTGACCGAAGCCACCGTCCGGCGGACGCTGGAGGGGTTGCGCGCGGCCGCGCCCGGCAGTCGTCTGGTATTCACCTACGTCCGGCGCGATTTCATCGAAGGCAAGAATCGGTACGGCACTCGTACGCTCTATCGCAGCGTCCGGCAGTTGTGGCGCTTCGGTTTACAGCCCGAAGAGGTCGGCGCGTTCATCGGGGATTACGGTTGGCGACTGCTGGAGCAGGCCGGCCCCGACGAACTCGTCCAGCGCTACGTGGAGCCGACCGGTCGCAAACTCAAGGCCTCGCAACTGGAATGGTCGGCCTACGCGGAGAAGCTTTAGCCCCCCGCCTCACCTCCCGCGCCGCGACACATAATCGTCTGCGATGACACGCCGCTAAGCGGCGCAGCGGTTTATGTTTCGCGGGGCTCAGACCTCGATGACCGTCGGCACGATCATCGGTTGCCGCCGGTAGGTCTCGCCCACCCACTTGCCGACGGTGCGGCGCACGGCCTGCGCGATGCGGCCCGGGTCGGTGATGTTGTCGGCGGCAAGCAGTTCCAGCTCCGCCTCGACCCGGCGCCCGGCGGGTTCCAGCGCCTTGGGGTCCTCGGAGAACCCGCGTGAATGCAGGTGCGGCGCGGCCACCGGACGCCCGGTGCCGCGCTGGACGACCACCGTCACCGCGACGAAACCCGACGACAGGATCAGCCGTTCGCCGAGCGTGATGTCGCCGACGTCGCCGCTGATCAGCCCGTCGACGAACATCTTGCCCACCGGCACCGCCCCGGCGATCGACGCCGTGCCGGCGACCAGGTCGACGCTGACGCCGTTCTCCGCCAACAGGATCGACTCCTCCGGCACCCCGGTGCTGGCCGCCAGCTTGGCGTTGGCCCGCAGCATCCGCCAGGTGCCGTGCACCGGCATGACGTTGCGCGGCCGCACGCCGTTGTAGAGGAACAGCAGCTCACCGGCGTACGCGTGACCCGAAACATGCACCCGGGCTTGGGCATTGGTGACGACGCGGGCCCCGATCTTGGCGAGCTCGTCGATCACGCCGTAGACCGCCTCCTCGTTGCCGGGGATCAGCGACGAGGCCAGCACGATCAAATCGCCCGCCGTCAGCGTGATGCTGCGATGCTCGCCGCGCGACATCCGCGACAGCGCCGACATGGGTTCGCCCTGGGTGCCGGTGGTGATCAGCACCACCCGCTCGGGCGGCATCATCTCGGCCGCGCCGATGTCGATCACGTCGGAATCGGCCACCCGCAGGAACCCGAGCTCGCGAGCGATGCCCATGTTGCGCACCATCGAGCGCCCGACGAAGGACACGCGGCGGCCCAACGCGACCGCGGCATCGATGATCTGCTGCACCCGGTCCACATTGGAGGCGAAGCATGCCACGATGACGCGGCCCTCGGCGCCGCGGATCAGGCGGTGCAGCGTCGGCCCCACCTCGCTCTCCGACGGCCCGACGCCCGGGATCTCGGAGTTGGTCGAGTCGCACAGGAACAGGTCCACACCCGCGTCACCGAGCCGGGACATCCCGGGCAGATCGGTGGGCCGGCCGTCGAGGGGCAGCTGATCGAGCTTGATGTCGCCGGTGTGCAAGACGGTTCCCGCGCCGGTGTGCACGGCGATGGCCAGCGCGTCGGGGATGGAGTGGTTGACGGCGAAGTACTCGCACTCGAAGACGCCGTGCGTGCTGCGCTGCCCCTCGGTCACCTCGACGAACACCGGCTTGAGCCGGTGCTCACGGCATTTCGCCGCCACCAGCGCGAGGGTGAACTTCGACCCGACCACGGGGATATCGGGGCGCAGCTTCAACAGGAACGGGATGCCGCCGATGTGATCCTCGTGCGCGTGGGTCAGCACCAGCGCCTCGATGTCGTCGAGCCGATCTTCGATCAGGCGCAAGTCCGGCAGTATCAGGTCCACCCCGGGCTCGTCGTGGGTGGGGAACATCACCCCGCAGTCGATGATCAGCAGCCGACCAAGGTGCTCGAAAACCGTCATGTTGCGGCCGATTTCGCTGATGCCGCCCAGCGCGGTGACCCGCAACCCACCAGTGGTCAAGGGACCAGGGGGGGCGAGGTCTACATCCACTTACCGGCCACCCTCTGCCTCACCGCAGCACCGAGGCCGCGCGCATATCGGCGGCCAGGGCATCGATCTGCTCGGGTGTGGCCGGCATCTGCGGCAACCGGGGATCGCCGACCTCGATGCCCTGCAGGCGCAGACCCGCCTTGGACAGCGTCACGCCGCCCAGCCGGCCCATCGCGTCACACAACGGGGCGAGGGTGCCGTTGATCTTGCGGGCGGTGGCGATGTCGCCGGATGCGAACGCGGACAACATCTCTCGGAGCTGGCCCGCGGCCAGATGCGAGATCACGCTGATGAATCCGGTGGCGCCCATGGCCAGCCACGGCAGGTTCAGCGCGTCGTCGCCCGAGTAGTAGGCCAGTCCCGTCTCGGCCATGATCTGGCCGCCGCCGTGCAGATCGGCCTTGGCGTCCTTGACGCCGACGATGTTGGGGTGCAATGCCAACGCGCGGAGCGTGTCCGCCTCGATCGGCACCACCGACCGCGGCGGAATGTCGTAGAGCAGCACCGGCAGCTCGGTCGCGTCGGCGACGGCGGTGAAGTGCGCGATCAGCCCGCTCTGCGGCGGCCTCGAGTAGTAGGGCGTGACCACCAGCAGCCCGTGGGCGCCCTCGGCCGCGCAGGCCTTGGCCAGCCGGACGCTGTGCGCGGTGTCATACGTGCCCGCGCCGGCGATGACGCGGGCGCGGTCGCCCACGGCGTCCAGCACGACGCGCAGCAGCTCGCGCTTCTCGTCGTCGGTGGTGGTAGGCGACTCGCCGGTGGTTCCGGAGACCACCAGGCCGTCACATCCGGCGTCTACCAGGTGGTTCGCCAATTGGGCGGCGGCGGCGGTGTCCAGCGAACCGTCGGGAGCGAACGGTGTCGCCATCGCCGTCAGCACGGTTCCCAACCGGGCCGGGGCGTCGAATCCGACGGTGCTCACGGTCTTTAGGTTACCTGGCGGCGGCAAGCTCTTTAGCAACGGCGCGGGCCGGCGCTCCGGTCGGTCGCGGGCGCACGGGCAGCCACACCAGCCCCACTCTCCCCCGCAGGTCCGGGTATCGCCGAAGTGCCCGCCTCCGAGCGACAACGGCACGGGAGCGGTGGCCGCGGCCCGAGGCCGCAGTGACGGCTGAGGCTCAGGCTTCGGTCGCCAGCGGGCTGGTGGCCACCTGGGTCCCGTCGGCCAGGGTCGAGATCTCGAAGTCGGCGAACACCGCGGGCGCGGCGTCCGCGAGCTGGCGCAGGCATTCGATCGCCAGCCGCCGGATTTCCACGTCGGCGTGCTCGCTGGCGCGCATGGCGATGAAGTGGCGCCAGGTCCGGTAGTTGCCGGTCACGACGATGCGGGTTTCGGTCGCGTTCGGCAGCACGGCCCGAGCGGCCTGCCGCGCCTGCTTGCGCCGCAGGATGGCGTTCGGCTGGTCGGCGAACTTGGCCTCCAGCCTGGCCAGCAGGTCGGCGTAGGTGGCCCGGCTGGCGTCGGCGGCCTCGGTCAGGATGCGCTGGAGTTCGGGGTCGTCTTCCATGCCCGGGGGCACCACGACTTGCGACTCACCCTCGGGGACGTAGCGCTGCGACAGCTGGGAGAAGGAGAAATGCCGGTGCCGGATCAGCTCGTGTGTGAGCGAGCGGGAGACGCCGGTGATGTAGAACGAGACGTTCGCGTGCTCGAGCACGGAGAAATGCCCGACGTCGATGATGTGCTTGATGTAGCCGGCGTTGGTCGCGGTCTTGGGGTTGGGCTTCGACCAGCTCTGATAGCAGGCCCGGCCGGCGAATTCGACCAGCGCCGGCCCCCCGTCGGCGTCGGTGGTCCACGGCACGTCCGGCGGCGCCAGGAACTCGGTCTTGGCGATCAGTTGCACGCGTAGCGGCGCGGTCTCGGCCACGGCGCTCACCTTAACGTGGTGACCGAATCGGGAGCTCACCCGATATCAGCAGCGGCAGCAGCGCGTCGCGGAACTCGGACAACCGCGCGCTTTCGGCGCGGCGCGCGTGGCACAGCGCGCCCAGGCCGGTGATCGCCTCCAATCGCGCGGCGGGCAGGTGCCGGACGTCGGGGACCCGCACCTCCAGCAGATCGCGCGGTTGGATCCGCTGATGGCTGCCCGACGTGCCGGCGACCCGGCGTTGCAACCATGCGGAGACCTCCGGTTGCCGCACGGCCGACCACAGGGTCGACGCGTCCACCCCCACCGGCAGCAGGACGACGAACTCGCTGCTGGCCAAGGCCATTTCCGACGGCAGGCGGGACACGTTCCAGATTCGCGGGATCCGCGGATTGAGCTTCGCGAACAACACGCACGGCCCGGGCAGCAGGAATTTGCCGCTCCTGACGGAGTCGGCGGTCACGACGCGGGGTTTCGCCCCGTCGTCGAACGCCGGAAGGCTGAAATGCGCGACCACGTCGTCGAAGTCGGCCACGTCGAGGAATGCCGTCGACCGGCTCGCCAGGCTGGACACTGGCACGCGCTCGCGGACCGACCCGGCCATGGCCACCATCAGGTTCTCGGCGGCCCCGATCACCCGGTGATTGGCCGAGATCTTGTCGTCAAGGGCGCCGAGCATTTCGGCGATCGCCCCGCGCTGCGGCGCCGCCACGCTGTGCACCGCGACGTCGCGCAGGATTCTCTTGCTCAGCAGCGGCTGTCCCGATCCGGCCCGGTGGTCGCCCAGGCGGCAGGTTTGCATCGCGTAGTACCAGTACCGCGTCTCGCGTGGGTCCTTCGCCCGGCACACCAGTGCGTTCTCGGTGACCCAGGCGTCGGAGTCGCAGTACCGCAGGCTGCCGCACTGCGACCCGACGCGCCCGAGGACGATCAGCGGGCCGGCCGCGTTGTGCTCGGCGGCATAACCGATGGTCCCGTTGGCGCCGTAGACGCGAACGCGTCCGCCCGGCGCCGACCGAGGCGCCCTGCTGCCGGTGCCGAAGTCCAGGTGGTCGCCCAGCGTGGTCTTCACCGCAGGCGCTCCAGTTGTTGGCGCACGACGCCGTCCAGCCGTGCCGATTCGTCCAGCGCCGCCAGCAGGTCACCCGTCAGCCCGGCGATCCTCTCCTCGACGGGCTCGCCGTCGTCCTCGGCCGCCGGCGCACCGACATAGCGACCGGGCGTGAGCGGATAGCCGGCGGCCGCGATGTCGTCGAGCGACACGGACGCGCAGAATCCCGGAACACCCTGATAGGTAACGCCTTTCGCGGCGGCGGATTCCGACCCACGCCACGCGTGATAGGTGTCGCCGATGCGGACGATCTCCTGGTCCGTCAACACCCTTTCGGCGCGCTCGACCAGGTGGCCGAAGCCGCGCGCGTCGATGAACAACACCTGACCGGACCGCTCGCCCTTGTCCGTGTCGAAGAACCACAGGCACACCGGTATCGAGGTGCTGCGGAACAGTTGCGCGGGCAGGGCGACCATGCACGACACCAGGTCGGCATCGACGATCCGTGCGCGAATGGCGCCCTCTCCCAATGTGTTCGAGGACATCGAGCCATTGGCCATCACCACGCCGGCCTTGCCGCCGGGGGCCAGTTTGGACAGGATGTGCTGAATCCAGGCGTAGTTGGCGTTGCCGGCGGGTGGGACGCCGAACCGCCAGCGGGGGTCGCGCTCGTCGCGGGCCCAATCTTTTATGTTGAAGGGCGGATTGGCCATCACGTAGTCCATTTGCACGCCCGCGTGCAGATCGTCGACGAACGTGTCGGCCCACCGCGCGCCCAGCCCCGTGTTGTCGACGCCGTGCACGGCGAGGTTCATCTTCGCGATCCGCCAGGTCTGCTCGACGCTTTCCTGCCCGCAGATCCTCACTCGCGCGGGATCGCCGTCGTGTTCGGCGATGAACCGCTCGGTCTGCACGAACATGCCGCCCGAACCGCAGCACGGGTCATACACCCGCCCGCCCGACGGTTCCAGCGCCTCGACGAGCACCCGGACCACGCTGGGCGGGGTGAAGAATTCGCCGCCCCGCCGCCCCTCTGCGCGCGCGAAATTGGCCAGAAAGTACTCGTACACCTCGCCCATCAGGTCCCGCGCGCGGCCCGGCTCGCCGAATCGGGCGGCGTCGAGCAGGCGCAGCAGCTCCCCGAGCCGGCGCCGGTCGAGGTCCTCGTAAAACCGCGGCAGCGCCGCCGCCGCCATCGCGTCATCGACGAGCCGCCCGATGTTCGGCGATTCCGCGTTGGCCACCAACAACTTCCACTGGTCCGCCGCGGCGTGCTTGAGGTAGACCAGCCCGAGGATGACGTCCTTGTACTGGCCGGCCGACAGGGAGCCGCGCAGCTTGTTGGCCGCATTCCAAAGCGTGTCCTTGAGCTGTTTGTCCGTCGCCCGCATCAGCTGACCGCCCGCAGGTCGGCGGCCAGGTCCCCCCGGGTCGCGACGCTGAATCCGCTCAGGCTCAGCCACGAAGCCATCGACCGCAGTTCGCCGGCCAGCGCCTCGACCGCGCGGGACCGCGGCGCGTCGGGTTCGCCGAAGGCGCCCATGACGCGCAGCGTGTCGGCGGTCCGGTCGGCCTTGAGGTCGACCCGGGCGACCAGTTGCCCGTCCATCAGCAGCGGCCACACGTAGTAGCCGTACTGGCGCTGGGCGGCCGGCGTGTAGATCTCGATGCGGTAATGAAACCCGAACAGCCGCTCCACCCGAGGCCGAAAGAAGATCAGCGGGTCGAACGGACACAACAGCGCCGTGCCGCGGTCGGCGCGGGGCACCGCCCGGCCGGCGCGCAGGTAGGCCGGCGCGGGCCAGCCGTCGACCTCGACCCGCTCGATCTCCCCCGCGGCCAGCAGGTCGGCGACGGCCGGCTTGACCTGCTGGGCCGATAGCCGGAAGTAGTCGCGGATGTCGGCCTCGGTCCCCACGCCCAACGCGGTGGCGGCCCGCAACGTGAGTTCGCGGACGGCTTCCTCGTCGTCGACCTCCCGCGCCAGCACGGCCGCCGGCAGCACGCGTTCGACCAGGTCATAATGGCGGGCGAAGCCCACCCGCGTGGCCGTGGTGAGCACACCGGCGGCGAACAGCGCCTCGGCGACCCATTTGGTGTCGCTGCGGTTCCACCAGGTGCCCTTCTTGCGGCGCGGCTCGGCGGCGAGGTGCGCCTCGATCTGCCCGGCGGTGCTGGGGCCGAGTTCGGCGACGGCGGCGACGATGTCGTCGGCGAGTTGGGGGTTGGCCTTGACGATGTGGGTGCCCCAGCGACCGTGGCGGTATTGGCGCATTCGCCAGCGCAGCAGCGGCCAGTCGTCGACGGCCACCAGCGCGGCCTCGTGCGCCCAGTATTCGGCCAGCAGCCGCGCCGGGCGCGGGCCCCAGGCGGCGCGATCCAACACGTCGCGGTCGTAGGGCCCGAGCCGGCTGAACACCGGCGCGTAGTGGGCGCGCACCGCGACCGAGACCGAATCAAGTTGCAGGACTTGAATTCTGGATATCAACCGCTTCAGGTGAGCGCGAGTGATCGGACCGGCGGGCGGCGGCTCGGTAAAACCTTGGGCGGCAACGGCGATTCGCCGGGCTTGCGCGGCCGACAGCCTGCGGGTCGGGATCGACACGGCGCCGAGAATACCGGCCGGGTGCGACAACCCTCGGCGGCGACGCGGCGCCGCCCGTCCGTCCGCCCGTTCGAGGCGGGCTAACCCGTGCTGACTTTGCCGTCCAACGGCACGACGACGCTGGGCTCCGGGGCGTTCTTCTGCTCCTGGTAGGCCGACTCGAGCGCGGCCGGAACCGCTTCGAGGTCGCGGAACACGCCCATCAGCTGCTCGAGGACATGGATCCGTTGCCGGATCGCCTCGTCCGCCGCGCGCTGGGCCTGCTCACGATAGTGATCGGCCTCCCGTTGCGCGTCCCGCCACGACTTGTCGATCGCCGCTTCCGTTTCGGCGCGCATCTCGGCCAATTCGGCGTCGAGCTGCTTCTTTGCTTCTTCGTAATCGGTTTCCATGGCTTTTCGTTGCTCGGCCATCTCCGCCAACTCCTCTTCGTGCTTTCGCTGCGCGGCCTGGACCTCGGCCTCGGCCGCGGCGATCATCGCGTCCGCCTCGCTGCGCGCCTCGGCCTGCATCTCGGCGACCTCGTCGACCGCGCGGCGCAGCATCTGCGCCATGCGGCGCTGCACCGCGTGGGGGGAGGGCGAGGTGTCGGTGAGGACGGCGACCTCCTTGCGCAGCGCGGCCGTCTCGTCGCCGGCCGCCTTCAGCCGGCTCCTCAGGTTCTCGACGTCGTCGAGCAACAACTGCTGCTTGGTGGTCAGCATCTCGATGTGGGCGTCGACCGCGGACGGATCGTAGCCCCTGAAAATGCGCGTGAACGCTCTCGTGGGTTCGGTTATCACTGCCAATTCCCCCTTCTGGCAACGTGTGGTGACCTGGTGAGACCGACCCCCGCGTCCGAGTATGTCACGGTCGCGGAGACCGACACTCATGCCCGACGGTAGCTGTGCAGGCGGTACCGCAACCCCGTGCGGCTGACCTGCCACTCCCCCGTCTCACCCAGCCAGCTGTCGTCGAGCACCGGCGCCAGCGCGTCGTCGTCGTCGCGCCGCAGGTCGACTTCGACCTCGGTGACCTCGCACCGCGTGGCGCGCGGCAGCGCGAGCAGATACACCTGCTCGCCGCCGATCACCCAGGTCTGCGGCTCACCCTCGCATTCGGCGAGAGCCGCCTCGAGCGATCCGGCGATCTGCGCGCCGTCGGCAACGAAATCGCTCCTTCGCGAGAGTACGACATTTTTGCGGCCCGGCAGCGGCCGGACCTTGCTCGGCAAGGACTCCCATGTGCGCCGGCCCATCACGACCGTATGCCCCACGGTCAGCTCTTTGAACCGGATCAAGTCCTCAGGCACCCGCCAGGGGATGTCGCCGCCGCGACCGATGATGCCGGATGTCGACTGAGCCCAGATCAGCCCGAGTTCGGTCATACCGCGACCGGCGCTTTGATCGCCGGATGCGGATCGTAATTCTTGACGACCACGTCCTCGTAGGTGTAGTCGAAGATCGAATCACGCTGCGCCAGTACCAGTTCCGGGTAGGGGCGGGGCTCGCGACTCAGCTGGGTGCGCACCTGCTCGACGTGGTTGTCGTAGATGTGGCAGTCGCCGCCCGTCCAGACGAACTCGCCGACCGCCAGGCCGGCCTGGGCGGCCATCATGTGGGTGAGCAGCGCGTAGCTGGCGATGTTGAACGGCACACCGAGAAACAGGTCGGCGCTGCGCTGATACAGCTGGCAACTGAGCCGACCGTCCGCCACGTAGAACTGGAAGAAGGCGTGGCACGGCGGCAGCGCCATCTGCGGGATCTCCCCGACGTTCCAGGCCGACACGATGATGCGCCGCGAGTTCGGGTCGGTGCGCAGCAACTGAAGCGCCGCGCTGATCTGGTCGACGTGCTCACCGGTCGGCGTGGGCCAGGATCGCCACTGCACGCCGTATATCGGCCCGAGATCGCCCGTCTCGCTTGCCCATTCGTCCCAGATGGTGACCCCGTGCTCGTGCAGCCAGGCGACGTTGGAGTCGCCGCGCAAGAACCACAGCAACTCGTAGATGACCGACTTGAGATGCACCTTCTTGGTGGTCAGCAGCGGGAAGCCGGCCGACAGGTCGTAGCGCAATTGCTGGCCGAACAGGCTGCGGGTCCCGGTGCCGGTGCGGTCGGATTTGGCCGTGCCCCGTTCGAGCACCAGGCGCAGCAGGTCCTCATAGGGCGTCGGGATCGGCACGCGGCCAGCTTAGCCGCGGCGGCCGGGAGTAAAACGGAGGCCATGCCGCAATTCACCGACTCCATCACCACCGCCGACGGCAGCTGCCCTGTCGGCCTGTTCACGCCAGCGGGTCCGGGTCCCTGGCCGGGCGTAATCATGTACTGCGATGCCGGCGGGGTGCGTGACACCTTCGACGAGATGGCCGCCAAGCTGGCCGGCTTCGGTTACGCCGTGCTGCTCCCCGACGTGTATTACCGCAGCGGCGACTGGGCCCCGTTCGACATGGGCACCGTGTTCGGCGACGAGCGGGAGCGCAGGCGGCTGTTCGGCATGATCGGCAGCCTCACCCCCGACAAGATCGCCGGCGACGCCGTCGCGTTCTTCGACTACCTGGCGGCCCGCCCGGAGGTGTCCGGGCAACGCTTCGGCGTGTGCGGCTACTGCATGGGCGGGCGGGCGTCGCTGATCGTCGCCGGCCGGGTACCCGAGCGCGTCGCCGCCGCGGCGTCGTTCCACGGCGGTGGCCTGGTGAGCGACGCCGCGGACAGCCCACACCTGCTGGCCGACCGGATGAGCGCGACGGTGTACGTGGGCGGCGCCAAGGACGACGCCTCCTTCACACATGACGACGCCGAACAGCTGGACAAGGCGCTGACCGCAGCCGGCGTGCAGCACACCATCGAGTGGTATCCGGCCGGCCACGGGTTCGCGGTCCCGGACAACGCGCCGTACGACCCCGTCGCGGCCGAGCGGCACTGGCAGGCCATGACCGAGGTCTTCGGTTCCGCGCTACCGCGCTAACCCGTCGAGCAGCAACGACGCCGCCGCCATCGCCCCGTCGGTACGGATCTTGGTGGCCACGACGCCCGCCCGCGCACCGGTCTCCGGCGCGAGGACGGTCTTCAGGGCGACCGTCAGCGACCGGGCGGTGGGGGCCGGGCCGCCGTGCGCGATGCCGATGCCCAGCTCCGCCACCCGGCCGGCCCAGTACGGCTGGTCGGCCCCCTGCGGCACCAACACCTGCGGCGCGCCGGCCAGCGCGGCGGTGGTCGTGGTGCCCGCACCGCCGTGGTGCACGACGGCCGCGACCCGGGCGAAGAGCGCCCGGTGGTTGAGCTCACCGACGGCCAGGCAATCGTCCCGGTCGTCTATCGGGGTCAGGCCGGACCAGCCGCGGTAGAGAATCGCCCGGTGGCCCAGGGCGCGGACGGCCTCGACGACCGCGCGGGACAGGTCGCTCGCGGCGCGCATGGGCATGCTGCCGAAGCCGACGTACACCGGCGGCGGCCCGTCGTCCAGGAACGCCGCCACGTCCGCAGGCAACGGGCGTTCATCGCAGAGCAGCCACGCCCCCGTCTGGACCACGTCCAGCCCGCTGCCCTCCGGCCACGGGCCCAGGGTCGGATCCGCCGCCAGCCACGGCCGGACGGTCAGGGCGTGGTCGCGGATGTCATCCACCGGCGGCAGGCCCAGCGACGCGCGGTGGTTGTTGAGCGTCGTCCCGAACAGCGTGTGCATGTGCTGCGCGTCCATCTGCCACAACACCCGGTTGTCGATCGCGCCCGGCGGGATCTGGCCTGCGTACGTCGGGGGCATGTGGTGCGGTGACGGCAGGATCGTCGGCTGGTAGCTCACGTAGACGTAAGGGATGCCCAGGCGCTCGGCCACCGACCGCGCTCCCGCCGCCACCGGTGGAAAGCCGGTTGCGACGAGGAGGTCACAGCCGTCGGCCGCGTCGGCAACCGTGTCGAATTGAGCGGCGACGAGCCCGTCCAGGTGCCGGCGTAGGTCGTCCTCCGACGGCGTGAGCCCGGCCGCCCTGGCGCGCCATGAATCGCCGAATGGACTCAGCTCCAAGCCGATTCCGGCCAGCAGGTCCGCGAATTCCTGGTCCGGCGGCGCGCATACCCGAACTTCCGCGCCGTTCGCTCGCAACTGAACCCCGAGTGCCGCCAACGGTTCGACCGCCCCGCGCGAATCGTGAGTTGACAGCAACACCCGCATTCCGATGTTTTCACCTCCGCACGGCGCGGCCGGCCACGTCGTCGGGCCACCGCGGACCGACACTGTCTCACAAAACGGCGGCCCGCCGTGCGCGCCCATCTTCCAACGAGAAGCGCGCCCTCCCACGAATACAGCGGCGGGAAAACGCATTACACTCTCCCCCGACGGGCCGCGGGGAAAAAATCAATCCGAGCCCAACTATTTCGGCGGCAGGTCCACCAACTCGCCCAGCCGGGCGCGGTGGCGGTAGGCGGTGCCGAAGATCAACTGATCGCTCTTGGCCCGCTTGAGGTAGAGGTGCGCGGGATACTCCCACGTCATGCCGATGCCGCCGTGCAGCTGGACGCATTCCTCGGCGGCGTGCACGGCGACGCCGCTGCAATACGCCTGGGCAAGCGCCGCGGCGACGGCGGCGTCTTCGTCGGCGCGGGCACACGTGTCGGCGGCGTGGCGGGCCGCCGCCGTCGCGGCGCTGACCTCGAACCACAGATCGGCGAGCCGGTGCTTGATCGCCTGGTAGGAGCCGATTGCGCGACCAAACTGCTTGCGCTGCTTGGCATAATCCAGCGTGGTTTCGAAACACCACTGGGCGACTCCGAGTTGCTCGGACGCAAGCAGCGCCGCCCCCGTGCGCAGAGCCGCGTCGATCGGCCCGTCCGCAGGGCCGACGCGTGACGACTTTGCCGCCGAAAAGCTGAGGTCGGCAAGGGGTCTCGTCATGTCCAACGCCAGCAGGGGCGAAACTTCCACCCCCGCCGCGGTGCGCGAGACGGTGTGCAGCTCGGGCCCATCCGGGCCCGCGACCGGCACCACCAGCACGTCGGCCTCGGCGGCGCCGGCGACGCTCGTGACCGATCCGCTCAGCCCGTCCGCGCCGCCGGGGACGAGTCCGATCGGATCGCCGGGCGCGGTCGACAGCGGCACCGCCAACGCGGCGGTCAGCTCACCCCGCGCCAGCGCCGACACGGTCTCGGTATCGCCGGCGCGCAACAGCGCGACCGTGGCCAGCACCGCGCTGGACAAGAACGGCACCGGCGCGACGGCCCGGCCGATCTCCTCCATCACGACCGCGGCCTCGCGGGCCCCCGCGCCCGCGCCGCCGAGTGACTCCGGGACCAACAGGCCGGCGACGCCCAACTCGGCGGCCAGCGTCCGCCACAGGCCCGAAAAGTCTTGTGGTGTAGGGTCATAGGCGCGTGCGACCGCTTCGGGCGGGCAGCGGTCGGCGAACAGGCGCCGAACGCTGTCGCGCAGGGCGTCCTCGGTTTCGGAGTACAACAGGTCGCTCATCGCGGCAGGTCCTTCCAGGCGACGTCTTTGTCGACGCGGTGCTCACCCGGCAGCCCGAGGATGCGCTCGGAAATGGTGTTGCGCAGGATCTCCGAGGTGCCACCCTCGATCGAGTTGCCGCGGGCGCGCAGGTAGCGGTACCCGGGCTCCCGACCGACCAGGTCGACGACTTCGGTCCTGCGCATGGTCCAGTCGTCGTACTGCAGCCCCGCCTCGGCGTGCAGCTCGATGTCGAACCCCGAAATCGCTTGCGCCAATCCGGCGAAGGCCACCTTCATGCCGGCGCCTTCGGGACCGGGCTGACCGGCTTGGGCCTGCTGCCGCAGGCGCTCGCCGGCCAGCCGCAGGACCTCCGCGTCGACCCACAGCTTCATCAGCTCGTCGTGCATCGCGGGATTGCGCAGCCCGGGCTCGTCCCGCCACGCCTTGGTGACCTTCCCGATGATCCCGCCCTCGCGCGGTGTCCCGGCGCGGGTACCGATCGCGACGCGCTCGT
Organism: Mycobacterium sp. E3298; assembly: GCF_001666895.1. Taxonomy (NCBI): domain Bacteria; kingdom Bacillati; phylum Actinomycetota; class Actinomycetes; order Mycobacteriales; family Mycobacteriaceae; genus Mycobacterium; species Mycobacterium sp. E3298. The sequence goes on along the minus strand of NZ_LZJB01000267.1, from coordinate 3,758 downwards.
TGTTGAGCGTGGTGGTCGCGACGCGCCAGCCGCCGCCGACCGGGCCGAGCCGGTTGGAGTCGGGCACCCGCACGTCGGTGAGGAACACCTCGTTGAACTCCGCCTCGCCGGTGATCTGCCGCAGCGGCCGCACTTCGACGCCGGGCTGCGTCATGTCGCACAGGAAGTACGTCAGGCCCGCGTGCTTGGGCACCGTCGGGTCGGTGCGGGCGACCAGGATGGCCATCTGCGCGTGCTGCGCCATCGACGTCCACACCTTCTGCCCGTTGACGATCCAGTCTTCACCCTCGCGGACCGCGCGGGTGGCCAACCCGGCCAGATCCGAGCCCGCGCCGGGCTCGCTGAACAATTGGCAATAGACCTGTTCACCGGTGAACAAGGGGCGCAGGAACTTTCGCTTCTGTTCGTCGGTGCCGAACGCCGCGATGGTGGGCGCCGCCATGCCCATGCCGATGAAGTTCTTGACGGTGCCGCCCACCGGCGCGCCCGCGGCGGCCAATTGCGCGTCGACGAGTTCCTGGGCCTTGCGCGGCAGGTCCAGCCCGCCGAAGCCGCGCGGCAGGTGCACCCAGGCCAGGCCGGCGTCGTACTGCGCGCCAAGGAATTCCCGCGGGTCGGTGGTGGCCGGGTCGTGCTCGTCGAGCAGCGCCTGCACCCGCGCCTTGAGATCCACCGCCAGGTCTTCGGTGGTCATGGCTAGCCCTGCGGCCGAGTTTGAAAGCCTTGTGCGGCGCCGAGTAGCAGCCCGCCGTCGATCACCATGGTCTCGCCGGTGATCCAGCTCGCGGCGTCCGAGACCAGGAAGGCCACGGCGCCTGCCACATCGACGGGCTCGCCGATGCGTCCGAGCGCTATCGAGGATGCCAGCGGATCCTCGTGGTCCTTCCACAACGCCTCGGCCAACCGGGTGCGCACCACCCCCGGGGCGATGGCGTTGACGCGGATTCGGGGCGAAAGTTCCAGCGCCAGTTGCTTGGTGACGTGGATCAGTGCGGCCTTGGTGGCGTTGTACAAGCCCATGGCGGGCGATTGGTGCAGGCCGCCGATGGAGGCAGTGTTGACGATCGCGCCGCCGTGCTCACCCATCCAGGCCTTGACGACCAGCGAGGTCCACAGCAGCGGGGCCCAGAGGTTCACGTCGAAGATCTTGGTGAATCGGGCGTGGTCCTGGTCGATCAGCGGCCCGTACGCCGGGTTGGTGCCCGCGTTGTTGATCAGAATGTCGACGCCGCCGAAACGCTCGCAGGTCAGGTCGACGCAGCGCCGGGCGGCGTCCTCGTCGACGGCGTGCGCGCCGACCCCCAGGGCGTTGCCGTCCACCTGTGCGGCCGCCTCGTCGGCCGCCTCCTGCTTGCGGGCGGTGAGCACCACGTTGGCTCCGGCCCCGGCGAGCTGCTGGGCGATCGCGAGCCCGATCCCGCGTGAGGCGCCGGTGATGATCGCGGTCCGGCCGGTCAGGTCCTGTGAGGTCATCGTGGTGCGCCTTCCGTCGCGCGAAAGCCAACGGTTTCCCGTTCGCTACATGGATGTTTTACACGTGTGGGTCGGTGGTATGCGACCCGCATGTTCTCGAAATTAACCCTTACGAAAAGACTGGTGATGGGCGGGGCTGCGGCCGCCGCAATCGCCGTTGCGCCGATCGCCATGACCGATTCCCCCGCTTCGGCACCCGCACCGTCCGCGGCGCCCTCCCACGTGGTCATCAAGGATGACCCGGGCGGCGGCGGTTGCGACGGCAACGGCAACTGTGGCTCCGGCGGACAGAACCAGGGCCCCGGCGGTGGTCCCGGCGGTCAGGGCTGCGTCCCGGGCGTCGGCTGCGGCTCGGGCGGCCAGAACGCGGGGCCCGGCGGCATTCCGGGCGGGCAGGGTTGCCTGCCCGGCGTCGGCTGCGGCGGCGGCCACGCCTGATCGGTTCGGTCACCGCGATCTCCGCGGCTCCCGGAGCCTCACAATCCAGGCCCGGGAGTCCGCGGGGTCGATGACGTCGTCGAGTTCGAACGTGGTGGCCGCCCGCAGCGCCTTGCCGTGGTCGTAGGCCGCGGCGACCAGCTTGTCGAATAGTTCCTGACGCTTGGCGGGGTCGCCCTCGGCGGCCAGCTCCTTGCTGAACCCGAGGCGCACAGCGCCCTCCAGTCCCATCCCGCCGATCTCGCCGGTCGGCCAGGCGACGGTGAATTGGGGCGCCCGGAAGGACCCCCCGGCCATCGCCATCGCGCCCAGCCCGTATCCCTTGCGCAGGATGATCATCCCGACCGGCACGGTCAGCCTGCGCGCCGAGGATGAACATCCGCCCGAATCGCCGGACCGCCGCGTCCTTCTCCGCGTCGGGCCCGACCATGAAGCCCGGGGTGTCGCACAGCGAAATCAGCGGCAGCCGAAACGATTCGCACAGCGCAAGGAAATCGCCGGCCTTGTCGGCGGCCTCGGCATCGATGGCGCCGCCGAGGTGATGCGTGCTGTTCGCGATCAGCCCGTACGCCGCGCCCTCGACGCGGACCAGCGCGGTGACTATGCCGACGCCGTAGTCGGGCCGCAGCTCCAGCACCGAGCCGGTATCGACGATCGCCTCGATCGCCCGATGAACGTCATAGGCGCGTAGCCGGTTCTGCGGCACCACATGCCGGGACAGCCGCGGGTCCGGAGCCGCCCAATCGTCCACGCCGCCCTGGAAATACGACAGATACTGCTTGGCCAGCGACACCGCGTGCGCCTCGTCGCGGGCGACCAGGCTGACGACGCCGTTGCGGCGCTGGACACCGATCGGGCCGATCGCCTCCGGCGGATATACACCGAGACCGCCGCCCTCGATCATGGCGGGCCCGCCCATCCCGATGTTGGCGTCCGGGGTCGCGATGATCACGTCGCAGACCCCGGCCAGCGCGGCGTTCCCGGCGAAGCACCTGCCCGACACGATCGAGATCAACGGCACCCGACCGCTCAGCCCGGCCAGCATCCGGAAGGTCGGCACGTCCAGCCCGGCGGCGCCACCCACGTCGGTGTCCCCCGGGCGGCCGCCGCCGCCCTCCGCGAAGAGCACCACCGGCAAGCGTTTTCGGACGGCCAGGTCGAACGCGCGGTTGGCGTGGTTGCGCATGCCTTGCGTGCCGGCCAGCACGGTGTAGTCGTAGGACACTACGACCGCCTCGGCCGCCGCCCGCCCGAAGCGGGCGGCGCCGATCGTGGCCAGCCCGGCGACCAGGCCGTCGGCCGGCGTGTTGGCGATCAGGTCTTCTTCGGAGCGGCGGCTGCGCTGTGCGGCGATGGCCAGCGCGCCGTATTCGATGAAGCTGCCGGGGTCGATCAGGTCGGCGATGTTCTCCCGCGCGGTACGACGGCCCTGCTTGTGCCGCTTGGCAACCGCGGCCTCGCGGCCCTCGTCGAGAGTGAACAGATGCCGTCGGCGCACCTCGTCGAGGTCGGCTCGCGGCCGATCGAGATCCGTTGCGTCGGCGGCGGAGTCGCCGCCGGCGCCGTCGCCGGTGCGGGTGAAGACCAGCAACGGGTCGCCGGTTCCGACCACCTGCCCGGGCGTTACCAGAACGCGGACGGTTCGCAGCGCGTCGGGGGCGGTGAGCACGTGCTGCATCTTCATCGATTCGAGGACGACGAGCTGACTGCCCGCACCGAAGTCGGCGCACTCGGGCGCCACCTCGATCACGGTGCCCGCCAGCTGCGCGCGCAGCACGTCCTCACCGGGATACAGCTCGACCGGCACGACGGGATCCGCGTGCCGGTGCGTCGCCGCGGCCGCGGCG
>NZ_LZJB01000266.1:0-858 GCF_001666895.1 Mycobacterium sp. E3298 | reverse complement strand
ACACCGGGGCGATTCCGGCGTCGGTGGGGTCACCCTGGCCGTCCCGACAGGTCACCGGGGGCGTAGCGTCGACGGCGAGCCGTTTCGTTGTCAGCGGTGGTCCGTGCGATCGGTGCGGGTGCCACCCACGGGCAATGCGATTCCTCCGTCCGCCCCGCGCCCGCCGGGGCGAACGACGCCGACGTGAAGGAAACCGCCCGTGGATGCCACAACCGGCCACGACCGCCGAGCCCGTCGATGAGCGCGCCGGAACGCCGACGTCGAGCCAACCCCGTCCGGCTGTCGGTGGGGCGTGAGCTCGGGCGGGCGATCGACGGCGCGTGGTGGCCACGCGCGGACCGCATCACCAACGAGTTGCCCGAGCTGATCGCCGTCCTGACCCCGTTGCTTGGGGAGGTCGAGTCCATCAACGTCAACTGGCCACCGCTGCAGCGGCCGCCCGACCTGAACTGGTCCGGATGGGAACGGAAACGTCAGCACGTGATGACCGTCATCGGGGCCGACGCACGCGTCAACCTGCTGGTCATCCCGTACGCGACCTACAGCGCGCTCGCCCTGATGGTGTTGCGCTGCGCGGCCGACCTACCCGTCGAGGCGCGCGACCAGGTGAAGCCGGCGTTTCTGACCGCCGGCTCCATCCTGCGGGCCGCGCACCAACAGTGCGGCACGGCTGTCACCGAACCAGCGCGAGGCTAGTGGTGCTCGCCGTTCTTGCCGTTTGAACCGACGGTGCTCTCCTGGTGCTCGCGCAGGGCGGTGAGGGCGCGTTGCTCCGAGCTGTGTGCCGCACTGTTGGTGCGCGGCCCGCAGGATGGAGCCGGCGGTCAGAAACGCCGGCTTCACCTGGTCGCGCGCCTC
>NZ_LZJB01000265.1:0-664 GCF_001666895.1 Mycobacterium sp. E3298 | reverse complement strand
CCGCCGCATAGCCATACATCGCCGCCGCATCCTGGGCCCACATCTCCATGTACTGCGCCTCGGTCGCCATGATCGCCGGCGTGTTCTGCCCGAAGAAATTCGTCGCGACCAACGTCGCCAACAACACCCGATTAGCCGCAATCACCGGCGGCGGCACCGTCATCGCAAACGCCGCCTCAAACGCCGCCGCAGCCGCCCGACCCTGACTGGCCGTGTCCTCGGCCAACCCCGCCACCGCAGAAAGCCAACTCACAAACGGCACCACCGCCGACACCATCGACGACGACCACCGCGCCAGTCAAGGCAGCAGCGACCGCCGCGACGACGAACAACCCGATGAGCGAGCTGTGGTTCCTGTTGACCGGCCAGACCGCCTTCCCCACCAACCTGGGGGCGGCCGTCAACGGCTACAGCCCGTTCGCCAGCCTGTTCTATAACACCGAGGGTCTGCCGTACTTCAGTACCGGTATGGCCAACACCTTCACCCAGATCTCCAAGACGGTGGGGTTGATCGGTGGTGCGGCTCCGGCGGCAGCCAAGGCGCTGCCCGGTCTGGGTGGGCTCGGTGGTCTGCTCGGCGGCGGTGCCGGAGCGGTGCACCCGGCCGCGGCCATCGGCGGGGCGGCCTCCATCGGTGGCAAGTTGTCGGTGCCGGTGGCCTGGA
>NZ_LZJB01000264.1:0-6869 GCF_001666895.1 Mycobacterium sp. E3298 | reverse complement strand
CTGGGCATCCAGGCCTTCGAGCCGATGCTGGTGGAGGGCAAGGCGATTCAGCTGCACCCGCTGGTGTGTGAGGCGTTCAACGCCGACTTCGACGGTGACCAGATGGCGGTGCACCTGCCGCTGAGCGCCGAGGCGCAGGCCGAGGCCCGCATCCTGATGCTGTCTTCCAACAACATCCTGTCGCCGGCCTCCGGCCGCCCGCTGGCCATGCCGCGACTGGACATGGTGACCGGGCTGTACTTCCTGACCACCGAGGTCGACGGCGACAAGGGCGAATTCTCGCCCGCCGCAAAGGATCAGCCGGAGGTTGGCGTGTACTCCTCGCCGGCCGAGGCGATCATGGCCGCCGACCGCGGCGTGCTGTCGGTGCGGGCCAAGATCAAGGTGCGACTGACGCAGCTGCGTCCGCCCGCCGAGATCGAGGCCGAGCTGTTCGGCGCCAACGGCTGGCAGCCGGGCGACGCCTGGATGGCCGAGACGACGCTGGGCCGGGTGCTGTTCAACGAGCTGCTGCCGGTGGGCTACCCGTTCGTGAACAAGCAGATGCACAAGAAGGTGCAGGCCGCGATCATCAACGACCTCGCCGAGCGCTACCCGATGATCGTGGTGGCGCAGACCGTCGACAAGCTCAAGGACGCCGGCTTCTACTGGGCCACCCGCAGTGGGGTCACCGTGTCGATGGCCGACGTGCTGGTCCCGCCGCGCAAGAAGGAGATCCTCGACCAGTACGAGGAGCGGGCCGAGAAGGTCGAAAAGCAGTTCCAGCGAGGCGCTTTGAACCACGACGAGCGCAACGAGGCGCTGGTGGAGATCTGGAAGGAAGCCACCGACGAGGTCGGTCAGGCGCTCCGCGAGCACTACCCCAGCGACAACCCGATCATCACGATCGTCGACTCGGGTGCCACGGGTAACTTCACCCAGACCCGAACGCTGGCCGGCATGAAGGGTCTGGTGACCAACCCGAAGGGTGAGTTCATCCCGCGTCCGGTCAAGTCGTCGTTCCGCGAGGGCCTGACGGTGCTGGAGTACTTCATCAACACGCACGGCGCCCGAAAGGGCCTGGCGGACACCGCGTTGCGTACCGCCGACTCGGGTTACCTGACCCGTCGTCTGGTGGACGTGAGCCAGGACGTCATCGTCCGCGAGCACGACTGCGAGACCGAGCGCGGCATCATCGTCGAGCTCGCCGAGCGTCAGCCCGACGGCACCCTGATCCGCGACCCGTACATCGAAACCTCGGCGTACGCGCGGACTTTGGGCACCGACGCGGTCGACGAGGCCGGCAACGTCGTCGTCGCGCGCGGCGAGGACCTGGGTGACCCGGAGATCGACGCCCTGCTGGCGGCCGGCATCACGCAGGTGAAGGTGCGCTCGGTGCTGACCTGCACCACGGGCACCGGCGTGTGCGCGACCTGCTACGGGCGTTCGATGGCCACCGGCAAGCTGGTCGACATCGGCGAGGCCGTCGGCATCGTCGCGGCCCAGTCCATCGGTGAGCCCGGCACGCAGCTGACCATGCGTACCTTCCACCAGGGTGGTGTCGGTGAGGACATCACCGGCGGTCTGCCCCGGGTCCAGGAACTGTTCGAGGCCCGCGTCCCGCGCGGCAAGGCGCCGATCGCCGACGTCACCGGGCGGGTGCAACTCGAGGAGGGTGAGCGCTTCTACAAGATCACCATCGTTCCCGACGACGGGAGCGAGGAGGTCGTGTACGACAAGCTCTCCAAGCGGCAGCGGCTGCGCGTGTTCAAGCACGACGACGGTTCCGAGCGGGTCCTGTCCGACGGCGACCACGTCGAGGTGGGCCAGCAGCTGATGGAGGGTTCGGCCGACCCGCACGAGGTGTTGCGCGTGCAGGGCCCCCGCGAGGTGCAGATCCACCTGGTCCGCGAGGTCCAGGAGGTTTACCGCGCCCAGGGTGTGTCGATCCACGACAAGCACATCGAGGTGATCGTCCGCCAGATGCTGCGTCGCGTCACCATCATCGACTCGGGCTCGACGGAGTTCCTGCCCGGCTCGCTGATCGACCGCGCGGAGTTCGAGGCGGAGAACCGTCGCGTGGTGGCCGAGGGCGGCGAGCCCGCCGCCGGGCGCCCGGTACTGATGGGTATCACGAAGGCATCGCTGGCCACCGATTCGTGGCTCAGTGCGGCGTCGTTCCAGGAGACCACGCGAGTGCTGACCGATGCGGCCATCAACTGCCGCAGCGACAAGCTCAACGGTCTGAAGGAGAACGTGATCATCGGAAAGCTGATCCCGGCCGGTACCGGCATCAACCGGTACCGCAACATCCAGGTGCAGCCGACCGAGGAGGCCCGGGCCGCCGCGTACACGATCCCGTCCTACGAGGATCAGTACTACAGCCCGGACTTCGGCCAGGCGACTGGAGCCGCGGTTCCGCTGGACGACTACGGCTACAGCGACTACCGGTAGTCGACACAGAAAAAGCCCCGGGCACTCGCCCGGGGTTTTTTCGTACCCGCTCGTACCCGCCGACTGTCACGCCAGCGTGGCTCTGGCGACCCAATGTCACGCTGGCGTGACGCTCGCGTCGGCCGCCCTTTACTACACTGGCGACGTGCTCATCGGTTCACACGTCCACAACGAAGACCCGCTGGCGGCCGCCCAGGCGGACGGGGCCGACGTGGTGCAGTTCTTCCTCGGCAACCCGCAGAGCTGGAAGAAGCCGAAGCCCCGCGACGACGCCGGCACGCTCAAGGCGTCGGCCGTGCCGCTCTACGTCCACGCGCCGTACCTCATCAACGTGGCGTCGGCCAACAACCGCATCCGCATCCCGTCGCGCAAGATCCTGCAGGACACCTGCGACGCGGCCGCGGAGATCGGCGCGACGGCCGTGATCGTGCACGGCGGCCACGCCGACGACGACGACATGGAGGCCGGGTTCGAGCGGTGGGTCAAGGCGCTGGACTACCTGGAAACCGATGTGCCCGTGTACCTGGAGAACACGGCGGGCGGCGACCACGCGATGGCGCGTCACTTCGACACGATCGGCAAACTCTGGGATCACATCGGCGACAAGGGAATCGGCTTCTGCCTGGACACCTGCCACGCCTGGGCCGCCGGCGAGGCGCTGGTCGACGCGGTCGACCGGATCAAGGCGCTGACCGGCCGCATCGACCTGGTGCACTGCAACGACTCGAGGGACGCGGCGGGCTCGGGCGCCGACCGGCACGCCAACTTCGGCACCGGCCAGATCGATCCCGAGCTGCTCGTCGCGGTGGTCACAACGGCCGCTGCACCCGTCATCTGCGAGACCGCCGACGAGGGACGCAAGGACGACATCGCGTTCCTGCGGGAAAAGACCGGCGGCTGAGATCTCCGCCCGTGCTCGGTCGGCTCGCAACGCTCCTCGGGGTCGTCCTCCTGGTCGCGAGCTGTTCGCCTGCGCCGCCCTCGGGCTTCGTCACCGGGACCAGCCTGCACCACCTCGATGTGGGCGGGCACGATCGCAGCTACCGGCTCTACGAGCCGGCGGGCAAATCCGCATCGCCTCCGCTGGTCGTCGTGCTGCACGGCTATTCCGGGAGCGCCCGGCAGGTCGAAAGGGATTACGGCTGGGACGAATTGGCCGATTCGGCCAAGGTCGTCGTCGCCTACCCGGACGGGCTGGACCGGGCCTGGAACGTCGACGGGGAGACCTGCTGCGGCCGGCCGGGACGGGAGGGCGTCGACGACGTCGCGTTCATCAGCGCGGTCGTCGCCGACGTCGCCAAGCACGTCGGCACCGACCCCGCCCGTGTCTATGTCTCCGGAATGAGCAACGGCGGCATCATGTCCTTTACGCTCGCGTGCGCCACCGACATCTTCGCCGCGATCGGGCCGGTCGCCGCCACGCAGCTGACTCGATGCCCCAACCCGCGTCCGACGTCGATCATGCACATTCACGGCACGGCGGACCGGCTGGTGCCCTACGGCGGCGGGCAGGGTTTCAGCGTGATCAACGGCCCCGCGGTGCCCGAGGTGAATGCGTTCTGGCGCAACGTCGATCAGTGCGCAAGCCCGGCCACCACCAGCAATGGCCCGATCACCACGTCGACGGCGGGCTGCGCAGGCAACCGCGGCGTCACGCTCATCACGATCGATCAGGGCGGCCACGAGTGGCCGCCGTTCGCCGCCCGCACCCTGTGGGAGTTCTTCGCCGCGCACCCACGGTGACGTCGCATTACACCTCTTGTGCGGCTGTCGAAAAAATGTAACATGAGGGGCATGTCGGATACGCATGTCGTCACCAACCAGGTTCCCCCGCTGGAGAACTACAACCCCGCGACGTCCGCGGTACTCGCCGAGGCCCTGATCCGTGAGGGTGGGGAATGGGGCTCCGAAGAGGTGACCGAGGTGGGCGCGATCGCCGGCGGCGCCCAAGCCCAGCGCTGGGGCGAGCTCGCCGACCGCAACCGGCCCATCCTGCACACCCATGACAAATACGGCCACCGGGTCGACGAGGTCGAGTACGACCCGGCGTACCACGAACTGATGCGCACGGCGATCGCCAGCGGCATCCACGCGGCACCGTGGGCCGACGGGCGCCCGGGCGCCCACGTGGTGCGTGCGGCCAAGATGTCGGTCTGGAACGTCGAGCCCGGCCACACCTGCCCGATCTCGATGACCTACGCCGTCGTCCCTGCGCTGCGCTACAACCCCGAACTCGCGGCGGTCTACGAGCCGCTGCTCACCAGCCGCGAATACGATCCCGAGCTCAAGCTGGCCACCACCAAACGCGGCATCACCGCGGGCATGTCGATGACCGAGAAGCAGGGCGGCTCCGACGTGCGGGCGGGGACGACGCAGGCCACCCCGAACGGCGACGGCACCTACAGCCTCGTCGGTCACAAGTGGTTCACCTCGGCCCCGATGTGCGACATCTTCCTGGTTCTCGCGCAGGCCCCGGGCGGGCTGTCCTGCTTCCTGCTGCCGCGGGTGCTGCCCGACGGCAGTCGCAACCGCATGTTCCTGCAGCGGCTCAAGGACAAGCTGGGCAACCACGCCAACGCGTCCAGCGAGGTCGAGTACGACGGCGCCACCGCATGGTTGGTGGGCGAGGAGGGCCGCGGCGTCCCCACCATCATCGAGATGGTCAACCTGACGCGGCTGGACTGCACCCTCGGCAGTGCCACCAGCATGCGCACCGGCCTGACCCGCGCGATCCACCACGCTCAGCACCGAAAGGCGTTCGGCGCCTACCTGATCGACCAGCCGCTCATGCGCAACGTGCTGGCCGACCTGGCCGTGGAGGCCGAGGCCGCCACCATCGTCGCGATGCGGATGGCCGGCGCCACCGACAAGGCGTTGCGCGGCGACGACCGGGAGGCGTTGCTGCGCCGTATCGGGTTGGCGGCCAGCAAGTACTGGGTGTGCAAGCGCGCCACCCCGCACGCCGCCGAGGCGCTGGAATGCCTGGGCGGCAACGGCTACGTCGAGGACTCGGGCATGCCGCGGTTGTTCCGTGAGGCGCCGCTGATGGGCATCTGGGAGGGCTCGGGCAATGTGAGCGCGCTGGACACGTTGCGCGCCATGGCAACTCGCCCCGAATGCGTCGAGGTGTTGTTCGGTGAACTCTCCGAAAGCGCCGCGGCCGACCCGCGACTGGGCGCGCACGTCGACCGGCTGCGGCAGGACCTGAGCGACCTGGACACCATCGCGCATCGGGCCCGCAAGGTCGCCGAGGACATCTGTCTGGCGCTGCAGGGCTCGCTGCTGGTGCGCCACGGCCACCCCGCGGTCGCCGAGGCCTTCCTGACCACCCGGCTCGACCGTCAGTGGGGCGGCGCGTTCGGCACGATGCCCACCGGGCTCGACCTGGCTCCCATTCTCGAGCGTGCTCTAGTAAAGGGATGACTCACGCGATCAGGCCGGTCGACTTCGACAACCTGAAGACGATGACCTATGAGGTCACCGATCGGGTTGCCCGGATCACCTTCAACCGGCCGGAGAAGGGCAACGCGATCGTCGCGGACACCCCGCTGGAGCTCTCCGCGCTGGTGGAGCGCGCCGATCTGGATCCGAATGTGCACGTGATCCTGGTGTCGGGTCGTGGCGAGGGCTTCTGTGCGGGCTTCGACCTGAGCGCGTACGCCGATCGCACCGGCTCGGCCGGCGGGACCGGCGCCTATGCGGGCACCGTTCTCAGCGGAAAAACCCAGGCGGTCAACCACTTACCCGACCAGCCGTGGGACCCGATGATCGACTACCAGATGATGAGCCGGTTCGTGCGCGGCTTCTCCAGCCTGATGCACGCCGACAAGCCGACGGTGGTCAAGATCCATGGCTATTGCGTGGCCGGCGGCACCGACATCGCGCTGCACGCCGACCAGGTGATCGCCGCCGCCGACGCCAAGATCGGGTACCCGCCGACCCGGGTATGGGGCGTCCCGGCGGCGGGCCTGTGGGCGCACCGGCTGGGCGACCAGCGCGCCAAGCGCCTGCTGTTCACCGGCGATTGCATCACCGGGGCTCAGGCCGCCGAATGGGGCCTGGCGGTCGAGGCGCCGGAGCCCGAGGACCTCGACGAGCGCACCGAGCGGCTGGTGCAGCGGATCGCCGCGGTGCCGGTCAACCAGCTGATCATGGTCAAGCTCGCGCTCAATTCGGCTCTGCTGCAACAGGGTGTGGCCACCAGCAGGATGGTCAGCACCGTGTTCGACGGTGTCGCCCGGCATACCCCCGAAGGCCACGCCTTCGTCGCCGACGCGACCGAACACGGCTTCCGGGAAGCGGTGCGGCATCGCGACGAGCCCTTCGGTGACTACGGTCGCCGCGCGTCACAGGTCTAGCCCATGGCCACCATGACGGCCCGGTCGGTGGTGCTCAGCGTGCTGCTGGGCGCCCACCCGGCGCACGCCCGGGCCAGC
>NZ_LZJB01000263.1:0-33526 GCF_001666895.1 Mycobacterium sp. E3298 | reverse complement strand
CCCCGCCGGGGTGGCGGCCGTGCTGGGGGCCGTGGCCGCCGATCCCAACCTCGGCAGGTTGGGCGCCCGGGTCACCGACGCCCTGACCGGAAAAGAGCTCTGGCAGGTCGCCAACGACATGCCGCTGGTGCCGGCGTCGACGAACAAGGTGCTGACGGCGGCCGCGGCCCTGCTCACGCTGGACCATCAGGCCCGGATCAGCACGCGGGTGGTGGCCGGCAGCCAGAACGCCCAGGGGCCCGTCGTGCTGGTCGGTGCCGGTGACCCGGCGCTGTCGGCCGCGCCGCCCGGCGTCGACACCTGGTACCGCGGATCGGCCCGGATCAGCGACCTCGTCGAGCAGATCCGCCGCAGCGGCGTGACGCCAACCACGGTGCAGGTGGACACCTCGGCGTTCAGCGGGCCGACGATGGCGCAGGGATGGGACGCGGCCGACGTCGACAACGGCGACATCGCGCCGATCGAGTCGGTGATGATCGACGCCGGGCGCATCCAACCGACCACCGTCAACTCCCGGCGCTCCCGCACCCCGGCGCTGGACGCCGGGCGGGAGCTGGCCAAGGCCCTTGGCCTGGACCCCGCGGCGGTGACGGTCGCGACGGCCCCGTCCGGCGCGCGGCAGCTGGCCGTCGTGCAGTCGGCGCCGTTGGTCCAGCGGCTGTCGGAGATGATGGACCACTCCGACAACGTGATGGCCGAATGCATCGCCCGCGAGGTGGCGGCAGCGATCAACCGGCCGCGCAGCTTCGCCGGCGCCGCCGATGCCGTGTCCAACCGGTTGAGCACCGCGCACGTCGACACCGGCGGCATCACGTTGATGGATTCCAGCGGGCTTTCCGTCGACGACCGGTTGACCGCCAAGACACTCGACGGCGTGCTGCAGGCGGCCGCAGGACCCGACCAGCCGGCGCTGCGGGCGCTGCTGGACCTCCTTCCGATCGCCGCGGGGAGCGGAACGCTTGGCGACCGTTTCACCGATGCGGGCTCCAATCAGGGGCCGGCCGGCTGGTTGCGCGCCAAGACCGGATCGCTGACCGCCGTCAACGCCCTGGCCGGCGTGCTCACCGACCGCAGCGGACGGGTGCTCACGTTCGCCTTCATCTCCAACGCCGCCGGACCCAACGGCCGCAACGCAATGGACGCCCTGGCCACCAAGCTGTGGTCCTGCGGGTGCTCATGAGCCCGCCCTCGGAGCTGACGCTCGGCACCGCGGTGGACTGGGGCTTCGCGGCCACCGTCGGCCAGCGGCTGGCCCGGCCGGGTCCGCCGTCCAGCGACTACACCCGGCGGCAGGTGATCGACGAGCTGACCAACTCGGCCGCAAAGGCCGAACCGCCGGTGCGCGAGGTCACCGGGTTGGTCACCCAGGGCGCCGTGCCTGCCGCCCGCATCGTCGACCGCCCGCAATGGATCGGCGCGGCCGCGGAGTCGATGCGGGTGATGATGAACGGCGCCGAGAAGCCGCGGGGCTTCCTCACCGGCCGCGTCACCGGCGCGCAGACCGGCGCCGTGCTGGCGTTCGTGTCGTCCGGGATCCTCGGCCAGTACGACCCGTTCGCGGCCGCGAAGCAGGGCTGCCTGCTGTTGGTGTATCCGAACGTGATCGCCGTCGAGCGGCAACTGCGGGTCGAGCCCTCCGACTTCCGGCTGTGGGTCTGCCTGCACGAGGTGACGCACCGGGTGCAGTTCACCGCCAACCCGTGGCTCTCCGAGCACATGTCGCAGGCGCTGGCGCTGTTGACCCGGGACGTTGGTGAAGACGTCGGGCAGGTAGCGAGCCGGCTCGCGGATTACGTGCGCAACCGCGGCAACGGGGCGCCGGACAGCCCGTCGGGAATCGTCGGCCTGGTGCGCGCCGTGCAGTCCGAGCCGCAGCGGCAGGCCCTCGACCGGCTGCTGGTTCTCGGCACGCTGTTGGAGGGCCACGCCGACCATGTGATGGACGCCGTCGGGCCAATGGTGGTGCCGTCGGTCACCACCATCCGCCGCCGGTTCGACGAACGCCGCAACCGCAAGCAACCGCCGCTGCAGCGCCTGCTCCGCGCTTTGCTGGGTCTCGATGCCAAGCTCAGCCAGTACACCCGCGGCAAGGCGTTCGTCGACCACGTGGTGGGCAAGGTCGGTATGGAGCGGTTCAACGCCATTTGGACCGGACCCGAGACGCTGCCCCTGCCCGCCGAGATCGAGGACCCCCAGCGATGGATCGACAGGGTGCTGTAGGGCAGCTGCGTGCGGCTGTCGAGGCGTTCGTCAAGGCTCACGTCGCCACCGTCGAGCAGTGGTGTGTGGCGCTGTCCGGCGGCCCCGATTCGCTCGCGCTGACCGCGGTGGCGGCCCAGTTGCGGCCCACCACCGCGGTGATCGTCGATCACGGCCTGCAGCCGGACTCGGCCGGCGTCGCCGAAACCGCCCGGGCGCAAGCCGTCGGTTTGGGATGCGTTGCGGCGCAAGTGGTTCGCGTGCGTGTGGGGAACGAAGGTGGCCCCGAAGCCGCGGCCCGCGCGGCCCGCTATGCCGCGCTGAGCGCGTACCACGACGGGCCGGTGCTGCTGGGCCACACGCTCGATGACCAGGCGGAGACCGTGCTGCTGGGGTTGGGTCGCGGGTCGGGTGTGCGGTCGATCGCCGGGATGCGGCCGTACGACCCGCCGTGGGGCCGGCCGTTGTTGGGTGTTCGGCGCGCCGTGACCCACGCAGCGTGCCTCGAGCTGGGTGTGACGCCGTGGCAGGATCCGCACAACTCCGACCGCCGCTTCACGCGGACCCGGCTGCGCCTCGAGGTGCTGCCGCTGCTGGAGGACGTACTGGGCGGCGGGGTGGCCGAGGCGCTGGCCCGCACGGCGACGGCGCTGCGCGAGGACACCGAGCTGATCGACTCCCTCGCTGCCCGGGCGCTGCCCGAGGTGAAGGCCGAGGCTGGGCTGCAGGCGCAGGCCCTGGCCGCGCTTCCCGCCGCGGTGCGGCGCCGGGTGATCCGCGGCTGGCTTCTGGCGGGAGGCGCAACCGGCTTGACGGACAAGCAGATCCGCGGTGTCGACGCCCTCGTCACCGCCTGGCGCGGGCAGGGCGGGGTGGCTGTCGGGTCCGCGTTGCGTGACGAGCGGTTGATCGCGGGGCGGCGCGACGGGGTCCTGACCCTGTGGCGCGAACCGGTCCGGTAACCGCAATACCGGGGTCGCCGTTGGTTATTCGGCCGTTGGCGTGGCACTCTGTGGGCGTGGCCCAGATCTCCTCGGCGATCACCCCCGCGCAGCCCGTGGAGCTGTACCCGGGGGACATCAAGTCGGTCCTGCTCACCGCCGAGCAAATCCAGGCGCGAATCGGCGAACTCGGCGAAGAGATCGGCGGGCACTACCGCGACGTCATGGCCGAGACCGGCCAGGATCTGCTGCTGATCACCGTTCTCAAGGGCGCTGTGATCTTCGTCACCGACTTGGCGCGGGCGATTCCGGTGCCCACCCAGTTCGAGTTCATGGCCGTCAGCTCCTACGGGTCCTCCACGTCGTCGTCCGGTGTGGTGCGGATCCTCAAGGACCTGGACCGCGACATCCAGGGCCGCGACGTGCTGATCGTGGAGGACGTCGTCGACTCGGGCCTGACCCTGTCCTGGCTGCTGCGCAACCTCACCAGCCGCCATCCGCGGTCGCTGCGCGTGTGCACGCTGTTGCGCAAGCCCGACGCGAAGGGCGCCAACGTCGAGATCGCCTATGTGGGCTTCGACATCCCCAACGACTTCGTCGTGGGCTACGGCCTGGACTACGACGAGCGCTATCGCGACCTGTCGTACATCGGCACCCTGGATCCGAGGGTCTACCAGCAGTAGCCCGCCATCGGGCTAGCGGCGATCGTGAGCGCGGCGGAGCCGGGTGAAGCGGGTCGCCGCCATCGGGCTAGCGGCGATCGTGAGCGCGGCGGAGCCGGGTGAAGCGGGTCGCCGCCATCGGATCAGTCCAGCTCCCACACCGCGGTCACCGAGAAGCTCACGGTCTGCTGGCCGGGTTCCAGCGGGACCGCGCTGGGCATGGCCCTCGGTGGCGCGGGCGGTCCACCCGTCGTGGGTTCGGTCGCCTCCGAGATGGACAGCACTCGGCCCAGCCGGAGTCCGGACAGCTGTGCGTACTGCTCGGCGCGGTTCTTGGCGTCGTTGAACGCTCGCGCGCGGGCATCCTTGACCAACTGCGAATCGTCGGTGATGGAGTAGCTCACCGACTTGATTCGGGTGGCGTCGCCACCCGTGCCGACGATGAGGGCCAGCATCCGCGACGCGGAGTCGGGCGGGTGGATCCTGACCGTGATGGCATTGGTGGCGCGGTACCCGGTGATGGTGGCGGTCCCGTTGGGCCCCGGATTGCTGAACTGTGGCTGCAGCGTGACCTCGGTGGTGCTGATGTCCTTGCGGTCGACGCCCGCGCCGGCCAGCGCATTGATGACCGCTTGCTGGCGGTCGTTGGTCTGGTTCATCGCCGAGGTCACGTCGGGCGCGGTGAATTCGATACCGACGTCTGCGGTCAGGGTGTCCGGAACGCCCTGGACCTGCCCCGACCCCAAGACGGTGACCTGACGAGGATTCACGCCGGGCGCGGGCGCCGACGGTGGGGAATCGCAGGCCGACACCGTGGCGGTAGCTAACCCGGCGACGACCAGGGTGATCCACTTGCGGGCAAATCTCGGGGCATTCCTTGCGACCGGCATGCCTGGCACCTTAGCCGTTGACGCAAGCAGAGGCTACGGGTTGCCCGGTACCAGGCGATTCGGGCGGTTCTTATGCGCGAATGTCGCTGTGCACCATTGGTATTGGTGCCAAATCGGTAATGTCGCCGGCATTGTGGCACGCCCAGGCCGCATGCGCCCGTCGCACGGCGGCGTTCGGCCGTCCTCTGCATCCCGCAGGCAAACGTTGACTGCTAATCCAGCAACCACATATAAGCACATATATGACGCTAAACATATTGGTTTGCAATAACTTTCATGCAGAATCCAAATATTCCAGCACTTCCGGTCAGCTAAGTGAACAGTTACCGACCCGGTCATGAATTGGCAGTCCCAAGGCTGTCCTTCCTGGGCATGCCTCCCCTAACGTGTCCAGGCGTCTGATTCGGTACCCGACAGCTGGTGCTGAAAGTTATTGATTACAAGGTGATTTGAGGAGGGGATATGCCGTTCGTGATGGCGCAGCCGGAAACGATCGAGGCGGCGGCCGGAGAGCTGCATGGCATCAATGCGGCGGTGCGGGAGGGCAATTCGGCCATGGCCGCGCCGACGACCGGGGTGGTTCCGGCCGCCGCGGATGTGGTTTCCATATTGACCGCGGCGCAGTTCTCGTGGCACGCGAGCCTCTTCCAGGCGGTCAGTGGCGAGGCCGCGGCGGTTCGCGAGCAGCTGGCGACGACGCTCGGTATCAGCGCCGGTTCCTATGCCGCCACGGAGATCGTCAACACTGCCGCGGTCGGTTAGGCGGAAGCGCAATGTTGGATTTCGCGCAGCTACCGCCGGAGGTCAACTCCGCGCTGATGTATTCGGGACCCGGCTCGGGGCCGCTGCTGAGTGCCGCGGCGGCGTGGGACGGGCTGGCAGCCGAGTTGCATGCCGCGGCGTCCGCCTATGGCTCGGTGATCGCGGGTCTAGGCGACGGGCCGTGGCAGGGCCCGGCCGCGTCCGCCATGCTGGCGACCGCCGCGTCCCAAGTGGCGTGGCTCCGCGGCACGGCCGGGCATGCGGAAGAGGCCGCCGCTCAAGCGATGGCGGCAGCGGGCGCCTACGAGGCGGCGTTCGCCGAAACGGTGCCGCCGCCGGTGATCGCGGCGAATCGGGCCCTCTTGATGGAGCTGCTGGCGACGAACGTCCTCGGTCAGAACACCGCCGCGATCGCGGCCACCGAGTTCCAATACGGCGAGATGTGGGCTCAGGATGCAGCCGCAATGTACGGCTACGCCGGCACGTCGGCTGCGGCGGCGACCTTGCCGCCATTGGAGCCGGCGGCACCCACCACCAATTCGGCCGGGGTCGCGGGTCAGGCCGCGGCGGTGACCCGAGCGGCCGCGAACAGCGGTACGCAGAGACTGGACGCGGTGCCGCAAACGCTGTCGTCACTGGCCGGGTTGCCGAACAACCCCGCGGCTGCCAACCCCACGTTTTCCCTGGGCGGAATCAGTCTGAACCCCGAAGGCGATGGGCTCGTCATCGGCGGCCCGCTGGGCGATTTGTTGGAGGGGCTGACCGGGTCGCAGACCTTGGATGCCAGCACGCCCTTCGACGCGTTCATCCGATTGATCTCACCGACACGGCTATTCACGACCTCGTTCAAGGACATACAGAGCATCGCTCAGGGCATGATGCCCGCCGCGAAGTCCGCCACCGAGAGCGCCGCCAAGGCCGCGGAAGCGGCTCTGCCCGCAGCGGTTTCGGGCGGCGCAGGCCTGGGCTCGATCGGGTCGATAGGCGGTGCCGTGGGTAAGGCTGCGTCAATCGGTGGTTTGTCCGTGCCGGCCGGTTGGGCGAGCGCGGCCCCGGCCGCTTCGCCGGTCACCCTGGCGGTCAACGGATTCCATTCGGCTGGGGCGGTCGAACCCGCCACGAATGCGGTCGGTGGGGTGCCGATGACGCCGTTCGGTGGGACGGGCCGCAATGCCGCGGGCCAGTTTGTCGCGCCCCGATACGGCTTCAGGCCGACGGTCATCGCTCAACCCCCCGCGGGCGGCTGAGAATTGAAGCGTAGAAGCGTGTCAGCTGAAATATGCAGAGCTGGCGAACATTTCGCCCTGCGGCGGTTCGTCGAGTGGTTTCGATCGAATGGCGGCCGCGAATGTGAAAGATAAGATTCCGCCAAATGGGTCACCCCTCCGGAGCGTCAGCCTGAGATCGCCTCCCGCCGCGGGTCGAGGCAATAGATGTGCAGTGCAGCGGATTTTCCTTTCAGCGCGTGAAATCCGCGGTCGGCGAGCGTTGCCGGTCGAGTGGCCAGGGAGGCAACGGTCTGGCCGGTGAGAAGGATTGCGTCGCCGGTGGTCTTGGTGAGCTGCTCGACGCGCGCTGCGACGTTGACCGTGTCGCCGATGAGGGTGAACTCCAGCTTTCCCGCGGCGCCGATGGTTCCGGCGATCACCGTACCGGTGTTGATGCCGATGCCGATCCGAAGGTCCGTTTCGAATAGTTCTGTGACGCGGCGTTGAATTCGCACCGCGGTGCTCACCGCGGCGTCCGCGTGATCCGTGAGGTCGTTGGGGGCTCCGAACACCGCCATAGCGCCGTCGCCGAGGAATTTGTTGACATGCCCACCGGCGTCGACGACCGCAGGCACCACGATTTCGAAAAGCGCGTTCAGGCGGGCAACGGTGTCCTCGGCGGTGTTTGCCTCGGCGTACGGCGTGAAGTCGCGCACGTCGACGAACATCACCGTCACCTCACGGCGCTCGCCGGTGAAAACATCGTCACCCTGTTCGAGCAGTCTGGCCGCCAGGGCGGGGTCGACGTAGGTGCCGAATGCTGCCTGAAGTCGTTGTCGCTCAGCCAAACCCGCTTGCATGCGATTGAACGACGCCACCAGCGCGCCGAGGTCATCATCCTGGACCACCGGCAGGCGTTGTCCGTAGTCGCCGGCCCCCACCCGCACCGTTGCATCGGTGAGGTCGCGAATGGGCCGAAATGACGGCGAGAGCATCGCAACGACGGTGATCGGTACCCCGACGACAAGTGTCAAGGCGCCGGCGGTCACAAGGGAGAGCACCGGGACTCCTCTGCCCCGATCCAGCGCTACCGCCACCATCGCGGCCATTGCGGAGAAGGTGAAAATGGAGCCCGCTATCGAGAGGCCCAGCCAGGTGGCGAAGGTCGGACGAGCGCGCGGGAAGTCGTCGCCGATGCCGGTATTTTCGGCAAGGGCTGCCCTGACTGGTCGCGCCGCTCCCTCCCCGAAATTGTGCACACCGATCAGCGCGGTAGCCAATCCTGCGGCGGCACCGACGATCCCGTACTGAATCAGCCGCGTCCCGCTAGCTCCGGCAATCAAACCGACAACCGTCAAGAGCACCACGACCGACGTCGCTATCAACCAAAACGCTCGGATATCGGCCATTCGAACCCAGTCATAGGTACCGGCCAGGGCCTTCGCCCGATCAACCTCACGGCCGGCCGCCCACTGTTGCGCCAGTCGCAACCGTCCAATGCCGGGAACAAGACTTACGAAGCTCATCACCAGCGTTACGACGGTTGCGACGACAGATGCTTCCACGTAGTGACTGGACTTCTCGAATGCGACGACGATCCACGACCAAAGCAGGAAGACCGGCAGAGTCGAGATGAAAACCGCTATCAAAAGCGCCCACCAATACCTCGCCCCGAACCGGTCCCACGCCCACTGCCAGATGCGATCCATGCCGGCAGAGTAAGCCGGCAAGCGAGCACGGCATCCGGTTTCGGGTTCGCGACGTTACGGGCCGAGTCGCAGACCAAACCGTCGGGGTGCGCAACGACGAGATTGGCCGCCGCATTTTCCATGACGGCGGTCGTGAGCGGTGTCGTGGCGGCCAGAGGGGCCGAAAAACAGATGACTGCGGCGAGCTCAGTCGCGCGAGGACTCCGCCGTCGGGTTCGGCATCAGCACGCGCTGTCGGGTCGTCACACGGAACGGATCCGGCGACTGACCGTCGCCCAGGACCGCGTGCACATCCTCGGGCGTGATCAGGCCCAGTTCTATCTGTAGCCAGGTAGCGCTGAGCCCGAACGCGTGCGCGGCGCGCCTGGCCTCTTCGGCATCGGGAAAGTCGTCCGCGTTGGCGCGCCCGCCGGCCCCGTACCAGCGCCCTTTCGTGACGCCACAGGCGTCGCGCAACTGCTCGATGGTGATGTCGCGGTTCAGCGTCGCTTCAAGCAGGCGCTTCAGCCCCCAACCTGCGGCATTCGTTCGTGGCATCCACCCAGAGTAACCCGGTGCCGAAACCCGGGCAAAGTGTCTCCACCTGCGAGTTCGTGACTGAAAAAATGAAAGCATGGCAGAGAGCTAGACAACAATTCCGAATTTATGACATAGTGTCCGCAAGCACGACAACACGAGCCGGATTCCGGCATTGCAGAGGAGAAGACCAGATGTCGTTCCTGACCACGCAGCCCCAGCTGCTGTTAGCCGCGGCGGGCCAGCTGCAGGCAATCGGCTCCGAGCTAACCGCGGCCAACTCGATGGCCGCGTTTGCGATCACGGGCGTGGTCCCGGCGGCCGCCGACGAAGTCTCGGCGATGACCGCGGCCACCTTCGCCGCTTACGGCCAGCAGTATCAGGCGATCAACGCCGAGGCCAGCATGATCCACGAGCAGTTCGTCAGCGCCCTGGGAATCAGCGCCGATTCGTATGCCGGAACCGAAGCCGCCAATGCGACACAAGCCGCGGGCGGCCGCGTCGCACCCGCCATGCCCGTCCATCTGGCTCCGGGCGGACCCGCTCACACGTCGCCTGCCATGCCCAGTCGCGTGGCGCCCGCCGTGCCCAACCGCGTGACCCCCACGGTGCCCGCCCGGCCGGCGACCGCAGGCGCGCCCCCGGCGTCCACGGCCTCGGGCTGGAGCGGCGGCGGGTATGGCGGGCACATGCCATCGCAGCACGGCGGCTATAACGGCTATGGAGCGGCCAATTACGGCCGCCACCAGGCTCCGTACAGCCGCGGTCACTATGGCGCCCGCCCAGCATGTCGAGCACGTCGCGCCCGCGCACGCGGCGCCCTCCCAGCATGTCGCCCGCGCCGACGTGGCGCCCCAGCACGTCTCACCCGCCGAGCTGGCGCCCCAGCATGTCACCCGCGCGGATATGGCGCCCCAGCACGTCTCACCCGCCGAGCTGGCGCCGACGGCACCGGTCCACCGGGTGTCCCTTGCTGCCGCCATACCCGCCGAGAAGGTGCTGCCCATGCAGCTGCCCGGCGGCACGCCCGGCGAACACGTCGTGCACGCGCACGCCGCAATCAAAGCCGCCGCCGGCCCAAAGCCCTTGCCGGCGCTGGCATAGCGAAAACGACCGTAAGAGAGGAAAGCAGTAATGGATTTCGGTGCGATGCCCCCGGAGATCAACTCGGGCCTGATGTACGCGGGCCCGGGACCAGGTTCGATGCTGGCGGCGGCGATGGCATGGGAGGGGTTGGCCGCGGAGCTGCGGATGGCCGCGACGAGCTACGGGTCGGTGATCCTGAACCTGACCGACGCCGGCTGGCAGGGCCCGTCGTCGGCGGCCATGGCGGCCGCGGCGGCGCCCTACGTGGCTTGGATGCACGCGACCGCCGCGCAGGCCGAGCAGGCCGGCATGCAGGCGACGGCCGCCGCGACCGCGCACGAGACGGCGTTCGCGGCTACCGTGCCGCCACCGTTGATCGCCGCTAACCGCTCGCTGCTGATGATGTTGGTCGCGACCAACTTCCTGGGGATAAACGCCGCGGCGATCGCGGCCACCGAGGCGCAGTACGCCGAGATGTGGGCCCAAGACGCCGCGGCCATGTACGCCTACGCCGGCTCGTCGGCCGCGGCGGCGATGCTGGCACCGATGGCGGTCGCCCCGCCGACCACCAACCCCGGAGGGGCGGCGGCCAGCGCCGTGGCGGCGGGTGAGGCCAGCATGCAGGGCGCCACCCAGGGACTGGCGATGGGCCTGCCGTCCACGCTCAATTCGTCCGCGTCGTCATTGGTGAGCAGCTTCCCTTCGGCCGTCAGCAGTTTCACCGGCTTGCTCGGCACGCCATTCGGAGGACAGGGCGCCGGTACGGCCGCATCGGGATTGGGCGCGACGACGGCGTCGAACGCAGGCCTTGCGACGGCCATGCTCGGACCCGGTGTTGTCTCGCGGGTCGGGATGCCCGGAATGCAGCACCTGGTGCCGGCCGCGCCGTCCATGCGCGCGCCGCAGATGCTGGCGCCCGCGCGGTTGATGCCATCCGCGGCCATGGGCCAGGCGGCTCCTGTTGGAGGTTTGTCGGTGCCGCCGAGTTGGCAAGCCGCGACTCCCGAGGTCGCCGGCCCGACCGCCACCCCGTTGGGCAGTGCCGGCGCACCGATGCTGGCTCCGCGCGGTATCCCGGCGGGTCAGGTTGGCGGCATGGAGATGCGCGGATTCGGCGCTGCGGCACCGACTCGCGCCACTGTACTGCCCCAGCTGGTCGGATGACGGAAGGGAGAGAGGGAACTTCGAGGATTTAGCGACCAAACTTCAGAATTGACAAATACTTTCGAAGGAGAAATGTAATGACAGCACGATTCATGACGGATCCGCACGAGATGCGTGCGATGGCGGGCCGCTTCGAGGTGCACGCCCAGACCGTTGAGGACGAGGCCCGCAAGATGTGGGCGTCGTCGATGAACATCGCCGGCTCGGGCTGGAGCGGCCAGGCGCAGGCGACCTCGTACGACACCATGCGTCAGGTCAACCAGGCCTTCCGCAACATCGTCAACATGCTTCACGGTGTGCGCGACGGGCTCATCCGCGACGCGAACAACTACGAGCAGCAAGAGCAGGCCTCGCAGCAGATCCTGGGCACCTAGCCCACCGACAAACAGGAGACGAGTAACGATGACAATCAACTATCAATTCGGCGATGTCGACGCCCACGGCGCCACCATCCGCGCGCAGGCCGCGTCACTGGAGGCCGAGCAC
Organism: Mycobacterium sp. E3298; assembly: GCF_001666895.1. Lineage (NCBI taxonomy): Bacteria > Bacillati > Actinomycetota > Actinomycetes > Mycobacteriales > Mycobacteriaceae > Mycobacterium > Mycobacterium sp. E3298. The sequence continues at coordinate 21,903 of NZ_LZJB01000263.1, read as the reverse complement.
CAGGCCATCGTTCGCGATGTTCTTGCTTCCGGCGACTTTTGGGGCGGCGCGGGGTCCGCGGCGTGCCAGGAGTTCATCATTCAGCTGGGCCGCAACTTCCAGGTGATCTACGAGCAGGCCAACGCGCACGGGCAGAACGTGCAAACCGCCGGCAGCAACATGGCGGGCACCGACAGCGCTGTCGGGTCCAGTTGGGCCTAGGGGCGCGGCGGGTCGACACCAGGGGCCTAAGGGGTGACGAGAACCTTGCAGTGGCGCTCGGGGTCGGCGAGGTCGTCGAAGGCCGCGCCGACCCCGTCCAGCCCGACCTCCCCGGTGATCAGCGGGCTGGCGTCGATGTCGCCCTCGGCCAGTGCACGCAGCGAGTCGGTGAATTCCTCCGGGGTGTAAGCGAGCACGAACTGGACGTTGATCTCTTTGGCGATCGCGAAGAACGGATGCAAGGTGTCGGGCTGCATGCAAACGCCCGCGACCACCAGGCGGGTGCCGGGCCGGGCCCGGAGCAGCACGTCGTCGATGATCCCGGGCACGCCGACCGCTTCGAACACCACGGCTGGTTTGGCGACGTCGAACGGCGAACCCTGCGAAGCGTCCAGCGTTTGATGGGCGCCCATGGCGGTGGCCAGCTCCTGCCTCTTCGGCGAAAAATCTGATGCCACAATGTTTTCCACCCCGCGGGCACGCAGAGCCGCGATGATCGCTATGCCGATCGGACCGCAGCCGATGACCAGGGCCGTCTCTCCGGAGGAGATGTTGGACTTGTTGACGGCGTGCAAGCCCACCGCCAAGGGTTCGGTCAGGGCCGCCTGCCTGAAGTCCAAGCCGTTGGGGACGGCCAGCAGCAGCGGCGCGGACAGCAGCATGCGTTCGGCATAGCCGCCGATTGTGCTGTTGCTGTAGACGATTGGCTCGGCACCCTTGGCCGACAGCAACACCGGGAGCGAGGTTACCAGCGTTCCGGGCGGGAGGGTTTCGGTATCGGGGCCTGCCTCGAGCACCTCGGCGCTGAACTCGTGTCCCATGAAGATGTCGTGGTCGAGGTCGACGTGCATGCCGCTCCGGCCGCCGGCCACCCGATCGGTCATCTCGAGCACCTGCGCGCCGTGCGCGGCGAAATGCAGGTCGGAGCCGCAGATCCCGCATGCCCGCACGCCGACGAGCACCTGCCCTGCCTCCGGCACGGGATCCGGCACATCGTCCCGGTAGACCATTCGGCCGTTTCGCAATACCGCAGCGCGCATCAGCTTTTCACGCCCTTCTGTTCGTCGACGTGCTCGGAGATGGCCTTCACCACTGCCTCACCGGCTCGGCCGATCAGCTGATCGCGATTGCCCTTGGCCCAGTCGTGCGATGACCGCGCCGCTTCGAGCTGCCCTTTGAAATGAGGAATCACCTTGCGCGCCATCAGGTCATAGCAGTGATACGTCGCCTCGGGGGAGGCCCAGTCGTGCCCCAGCATCAGCAACGTGCCGAAGCCACCGGAGCGCTCGAGCAGGTCCTCGATGTGGGCGATGGCATCGTCGGGCGTGCCGATACAGCAATTGCCCTTGGCGGCGTAGTCCTCGACGAACTCGTGGGGTGACTGGGCGCCTTCGACGGAGTTGGCCAACGGTACGAACCCGGCCGCGCCGAAGTAGTTGGCGAAATCCTGCAGGCCGTAGGTGCAGTCGTCGATCGCCTTTTCCCGGCTGTCCGCGATGTGCATGATGCTCAGAACACGCCAGTCGGCCCGGTCCGGCTCGTCCCGGCCGACTTTGGCGGCCTGTTCGCGCACCACGTCCCAGGTGGTTTCCAGGGCGGCGAAGCCGCCCGGCACCGACATCGACAGCGACAGCAACGACGTGCCCAACGCACCCGCCAGCCGCGGTCCGGACGGCGAAATCATTGCCGCGGTCGATATCTCGGGGTAGGGCCAGGTGTAAGGCCGGATGTGCAGTTGCGCCTCGCGCAATGTGAACCAGTCGGTGTGGCGGTCGATCCGCTCCGAGGGGCCGGCCCGGAACAACGCGAGGATCGCCTCGAGCGACTCCTGCATCATGTGCCGTTGATCGACCGGGTCGATGCCCATCATGTAGGCGTCCGACGGCAGCGCGCCGGGGCCGGTGCCGAACATCACCCGGCCGCGGGTGAGGTGGTCGAGCAGCACCCATCGATCGGCCACCATGAGCGGGTGGTGGTAGGGCAGCGAGACCACTCCGGTGCCCAGCCGGATGTGCTTCGTCCGCTCCGCAGCGGCCGCGATGAACACCTCCGGGCAGGCGATCAGTTCGTAGCCGCCGGAGTGGTGTTCGCCGAACCATGCCTCGTCAAAGCCGAGCCGATCCAGCGCGACGACTCGCTCCATGTCGTATTCCAGAGCCACCGTTGGCGATTGGCCGATCGGGTGAAACGGTGTGATGAAGACACCGAACCGCAGGGGGGCACTCATCGCAGCTCCAATCCGTTGAGGAAATCCAATAGGGCCGCGTTGACCTCTTCCGGCCGTTCCTGCTGCAGCCAGTGCCCCGCGTCTTCGAGCATCACCTGTTGGTAGGAGCCGGTGATCAATTGCGATGCGCGGTCGGCGCGGGTGAACGTCAGCACCGGGTCGGCGGTGCCGCCGATAAAGAGTGCAGGGACAGTAATTTTGGCGTCGGCTAGCTCTGGGGTGGTCTCCCAGTTGCGGTCGAAGTTGCGATACCAGTTCAGGCCACCGGTGAATCCGGTGCGGGAGAACTCGCTGATGTAGTGGTCGAGCTCGTCCTGGCTGAGCCAGTCCGGCAGCCGGTCGGGTTCGGGAAGGCGATCGATGAACCCCTCGTCACCGGGCGCCACCATGCGCGCCGCGGCGAGCGGGTCACCCGATGTCCGCAGGCCGCCCAGCATCCTGCGTAGCGTGCGCGCGGGGTCACCGTTGAGTTCCGCGTCGGCGACGCCCGGCTCCTGGAAGTACAGGATGTAAAAGAATTTGTCGCCGAGCATCTTGCGCCACGCCCTCGTCGGCGCCACATGCGAGCGGGGAACGGCCGGGACGCTGAGCCCGGCGACGGCCGCAACCCGATCCGGGTGCAGCAGCGGCGCATTCCACACGACGGCGGCGCCCCAGTCGTGTCCGACCCAGACGGCACGCTCGGCGCCGACGTCGTCGAGCAGGCCGACCAGGTCGGCCGTCAGGTGGTGGATGTCGTAGGCCTCGATCGCCTCGGGGCAAGAGGAGCCGCCGTAGCCACGCTGATCGGGCGCCAGAACGTGATAGCCGGCCTCGGCCAGAACCGGTATCTGGTGGCGCCACGAATAGGCCAATTCGGGAAAGCCATGAGCCAAGATCACCACGGGCGCGCCGCGCTCTCCCGCCTCGACCACCCGCAGCCGTACACCGTTGGTCTCTACTAACCGTTCGGTTGATTTGAGCACCATGTCACCAAAGCACACCCCCTCCGGGGCTGAGAAGTATTCGCGCTGATTGCGAATACCGTTCCAATCACTTTGGTCGCCTGGTAGATATCGCCATGAGGCACTCGCATTTCAGTGGAAGCAGGTGGACCCCGCATGAAGCGGCTCGACCACGTCGTCCTCTGGACGAGAGATCCGCGCGCGTCGATGGATTTCTATACGAGGGTGGTCGGGTTGGCGCCGGTCCGGTTTGCCGAGTTCGAGGCCGGTGACGCTCCGTTCCCGAGTGTTCGGGTGTGTGAGGACGCCATCATCGACCTGTCGCCGATCGCCAGTATCGCTGGCACCGAGGCGCTGACGCGGACGGACGGCAGCGCCGGCCACCCGGTGAATCACGTGTGCCTTGCGCTATCGAAGTCCGAATACGACGCGTTGGACCAGCGTCTGCGAGCGGAGGGCGTGGACACCAGCGCGCGGTTGGGCCCCAACTTCGGCGCCCAGGGCTGGGCGCCGCAGGCTTACTACTTCGCCGATCCGGACGGCAACGTGATCGAGGCTCGCTATTACGAATGACGAAACGCCCGCCGTTCGCCCGGCCGGTCGGGAACCCGCGCGCCACCGCCCGGCTGGTCGGGAACCCGTCGTCGTTGTATCCAGAGAATGGTGGCGACCCGCAGCGCCCCGGCTCTGCCGGGACTCGCGATCGCCACTGTGCAGATGGTGGCGACCCGCAGCCCCCCGGCTCTGCCGGGACTCGCGATCGCCACTAGCGGTAACCTGGACTTTTCCAGCTGCGTGTATATCGGGGAAGGACCTGGCCAGCAAGGCCGATGATTGATGAACCGGAAAAACGTTATCCGCACCATCACGGCGATTGCCGTCGTGGTGCTCCTCGGTTGGTCGTTCTTCTATTTCAGCGACGACACCCGCGGCTATAAGCCCGTCGACACGTCGGTGGCGGTGGCGCAGATCAACGGCGACAACGTCAAGAGCGCGCAGATCGACGACCGCGAGCAGCAGCTGCGGCTGACCCTGAAAAAGGGCAACAACGACACCGACAATTCCGACAAGGTCATCACCAAATACCCGAGCGGGTACGCGGTCGACCTGTTCAACGCGCTGAGCGCGAAGAACGCGAAGGTCAGCACGGTCGTCAACCAGGGCAGCATCCTGGGCGAGCTGCTCGTCTACGTGTTGCCGCTGCTGTTGCTGGTGGGCCTGTTCGTGATGTTCTCCCGCATGCAGGGCGGTGCCCGAATGGGCTTCGGGTTCGGCAAATCACGGGCGAAGCTGCTCAACAAGGACATGCCCAAGACCACGTTCGCCGACGTCGCTGGCGTCGACGAGGCGGTCGAAGAGCTGTACGAAATCAAGGACTTCCTGCAGAACCCCGGCCGCTATCAGGCGCTGGGCGCCAAGATCCCCAAGGGCGTGTTGCTCTACGGCCCGCCGGGAACCGGTAAGACGCTGCTGGCACGCGCGGTGGCCGGCGAGGCCGGAGTCCCGTTCTTCACCATCTCCGGCTCCGACTTCGTCGAGATGTTCGTCGGCGTCGGCGCATCGCGGGTGCGCGACCTGTTCGAACAGGCCAAGCAGAACAACCCGTGCATCATCTTCGTCGACGAGATCGACGCGGTGGGCCGACAGCGCGGTGCCGGCCTGGGCGGCGGCCACGACGAACGCGAGCAGACGCTGAACCAGCTGCTGGTCGAGATGGACGGCTTCGACCCACGCGCCGGCGTCATCCTCATCGCGGCCACCAACCGGCCCGACATCCTGGACCCCGCGCTGCTGCGGCCCGGCCGCTTCGACCGGCAGATTCCGGTGTCCAACCCGGATCTGGCGGGCCGCAAAGCGGTGCTCGAGGTGCACTCGAAGGGCAAGCCGATCGGCCCCGACGCCGACCTCGCCGGGCTGGCCAAACGCACCGTCGGCATGACCGGCGCCGACCTGGCCAACGTCATCAACGAGGCGGCGCTGCTGACCGCCCGGGAGAACGGCACCGTCATCACCAGCGCCGCGCTCGAAGAGGCGGTGGACCGGGTGATCGGCGGCCCGCGCCGCAAGGGCCGCATCATCAGCGAGCAGGAAAAGAAGATCACCGCCTACCACGAGGGCGGGCACACCCTGGCCGCCTGGGCGATGCCGGACATCGAGCCGATCTACAAGGTGACCATCCTGGCGCGCGGCCGGACCGGCGGCCACGCGGTCGCGGTGCCCGAGGAAGACAAGGGTCTGCGGACCCGCTCGGAGATGATCGCGCAACTGGTGTTCGCGATGGGCGGACGCGCCGCCGAGGAACTGGTGTTCCGGGAGCCGACGACGGGCGCGGTGTCCGACATCGAGCAGGCCACCAAGGTGGCCCGCGCGATGGTCACCGAATTCGGGATGAGTTCCAAGCTGGGCGCGGTCAAGTACGGCACCGAACACGGTGACCCCTTCCTGGGCCGCACCATGGGAACGCAGGCCGACTACTCTCACGAGGTCGCCCGCGACATCGACGACGAGATCCGCAAGCTGATCGAGGCGGCTCACACCGAGGCGTGGGAGATCCTCACCGAATACCGCGACGTGCTCGACACACTGGCCGGCGAGCTCCTGGAAAAGGAGACGCTGCACCGGGCCGAGCTGGAGGGCATCTTCGCCGACGTCGAAAAGCGGCCCCGGCTCACCATGTTCGACGATTTCGGCGGCCGCATCCCGTCGGACAAACCGCCGATCAAGACGCCCGGCGAGCTGGCGATGGAGCGCGGCGAGCCGTGGCCGCCGCCGGTCCCCGAGCCGGCGTTCAAGGCGGCCATCGCGCGCGCCAGCCAGGCCGCCGCGGCCGCGGGGGCGGATGCGGACCGAAACAACAACGGCGGCAATGGTTCTCAGGCATCCGGCCACCGTCCGGGCGCGCCGCATGCACCCACCCAGCCCGACTACGGTGCGCCGGCGGGCTGGCACGCACCGGGATGGCCGCCGCAGGACCAGCAGCCGAATTACTGGTATCCGCCGCCGCAGGCCCCGCAACAGCCGTACTGGCCGCAGCCGGCGGGGCACTACCCGGGTTATCCCGGCCAGCACGGGCACCCGGGCCAGCAGACCCACCCCGGTCAGCAAGGGCAGGCGCAGCCCCCCTACCCGCCGTATCCGCCCTACCCGCCGCCGAGTCTGCCCGACCCGGACGGCGCAAGGTCTCCCGACCAGCAGGACGACGACGTGAGCCGGTCCAATCCGCCGGCTCACGGCTGACGAACGGAGGATTCGATGGCAGTAACCGGTTTGGGCCCGGACACCGCCACCCCCTCAACTCGGGTGTTCGACCAGGAGCGCGCCGAGGCCGCAGTCCGAGAGTTGTTGTACGCCATCGGCGAGGACCCGGACCGGCACGGCCTGCGTGAGACGCCGGCCCGCGTCGCCCGTGCCTACCAAGAGATGTTCGCCGGGCTCTACACCGACCCCGACAGCGTGCTGAACACCATGTTCGACGAGGAGCACGACGAACTGGTGCTGGTCAAGGAGATCCCGCTGTACTCCACCTGCGAACACCATCTTGTGTCGTTCCACGGTGTCGCCCATGTCGGGTACATCCCAGGGGCCGACGGGCGCGTCACCGGGCTGTCCAAAATCGCGCGGCTGGTCGACCTTTACGCGAAGCGCCCGCAGGTGCAGGAACGGCTGACCAGCCAGATCGCCGACGCCCTGATGACGAAGCTCAATCCGCGCGGGGTGATCGTCGTGATCGAGGCCGAGCACCTGTGCATGGCCATGCGCGGCGTTCGCAAGCCCGGCGCCGTTACCACCACCTCGGCGGTGCGCGGGCAGTTCAAATCCAACGCCGCTTCTCGAGCCGAAGCGCTCGACCTCATTTTGCGTAAGTGAGCCGGCGCCTGTGCGGGTGATGGGAGTCCTGAACGTCACTGACGACTCGTTCTCCGATGGCGGCCGCTATCTCGACACCGGCAACGCCGTGGCGCATGGGGTGGCGTTGGCCGCCGAGGGCGCCGACATCGTCGACGTCGGAGGCGAGTCAACTCGGCCCGGCGCCACGCGGATCGACTCCCAGATCGAGACCTCTCGCGTGATTCCCGTCGTCAAAGAGCTTGTGGCAGAGGGAATAACGGTAAGCATAGACACCATGCACGCTGATGTCGCGCGCGCGGCGCTGCAGAACGGCGCGCGGATCGTCAACGACGTGTCGGGCGGGCGTGCCGATCCCGCGATGGCTCCGCTGCTGGCCGAGGCCGGCGTGCCCTGGGTGCTGATGCACTGGCGTTCGGTGTCCGCCGAGCGCCCGCATGCGGCTCCGCACTACGACGACGTGGTTGCCGAAGTGCGCGCCGAGCTGCTCGCCAGCGTCGACGACGCGGTGGCGGCCGGTGTAGACCCCGCCAAGCTGGTGATCGACCCGGGACTCGGGTTCGCCAAGACGGCTCAACACAATTGGGCGCTGCTTCGCGCGTTGCCGCAGTTGGTGGCCACCGGAATCCCCGTGCTGCTGGGTGCATCCCGTAAAAGGTTCCTCGGTACGTTGTTAGCCGGGCCGGATGGCTCGCCGCGACCGCCCGCCGGCCGCGAGACAGCGACAGCGGTGATCTCCGCGTTGGCAGCGCTGTACGGGGCGTGGGGTGTTCGTGTGCACGACGTGCGGGCCACGGCCGATGCCCTCAAGGTGGTCGGGGCCTGGGCGCAGACCGAATCGCAGCAGACCGAGCTGGCTGGAGACGATGGCTGATCGAATCGAATTGCGGGGGTTGACGATTCGTGGGCGACACGGGGTTTTCGAGCACGAGCGCGCCGACGGGCAGGATTTCGTCATCGATATGACCGTGTGGATCGACCTCGCGGACGCCGCCGCCAGCGACGAGCTGGCCGACACCTACGACTACGGCCGGCTGGCCCAGCTGGCGGCCGACATCGTGGCCGGGCCGCCGCGCAACCTGATCGAAGCGGTCGGGGGTGAGATCGCCGATCGGGTGATGCAGGACGACCGCGTGCATGCCGTCGAGGTGGTGGTGCACAAGCCGCAGGCTCCGATCACGCAGCAGTTCGCCGACGTCGCGGTGGTGGTGCGCCGGTCTCGGCGCGGCGGCCGCGGTTCGGTGATCCCGGCGGAGCGGCGCCTATGACTTGGGTGGTCCTCTCCATCGGCTCCAACCTGGGCGACCGCCTGGCCCGGTTGCAGTCCGTCGTCGACGGGCTGGGCGAGACGGTGCTCGCGGTCTCCCCGGTCTACGAGACCGACCCGTGGGGCCGCGTCGACCAGGCGCCGTTTCTCAATGCGGTGCTGATCGCCAACGACCCGGCCTGCGACGGCCAGTGCTGGTTGCGCCGGGCGCAGGAGTTCGAGCGGGCTGCCGGCCGGGTGCGCGGCGAGCGCTGGGGCCCGCGCACCCTCGACGTCGACCTGATCGCTTGCTACGGCGAGGCGGAGGTGATCTCCCGCGAGAACAATCTGACGTTGCCGCACCCATTGGCCCACCTGCGTGCCTTCGTGATGATCCCCTGGCTCGCCATCGACCCCGATGCCCAGCTGACCGTCGCCGGGGACGCTCAGCCCGTCTCGGGCCTGCTGGCCCAGCTGGACCCCGCGGACCGGGAAAGCGTCCGGTTGACCGACCTCAAGCTGCACCGGCCGGGCACGGACCCGGCAGACCGGAGTCCGGAAGGCTGATGGGGCCGACCAGGAAACGTGACCTGACGGCCGCGGTGGTAGCCGCGGCGGTGGTTGGTTATTTGCTGGTCAACGGCCTCTACCGATTGTTTCCGCCGATCACGGTGTGGACCGGTCTGTCGTTGCTGGCCGTCGCCGTCGGCGAAGCCCTGTGGGCGCGCTACGTGCGGACCAAAATCAACGACAGCGAAATCGGGGTCGGCCCCGGCTGGCTGCACCCGCTGGCGGTGGCCCGCAGCCTGATGGTCGCCAAGGCGTCGGCCTGGGTGGGCGCGCTGATGTTGGGCTGGTGGGCCGGGATCCTGGTGTATTTCCTGCCGCGACGATCCTGGTTGCGGGCGGCCGCCGAGGACACCACCGGCGCCGTGGTCGCCGCCGTCAGCGCGCTGGCGCTGCTCCTCGCCGCGCTGTGGCTGCAGCATTGCTGCAAGTCGCCACCGGACCAGACCGAGCACGGCGAGGGTGCCGAAAACTAGCCCCCCTGTGACCCGGGTAACAACAGCGTGAGAATCGCCGGAGTAGGGCGACACGCGGATTGACCTCGCGCAGGTACAGTCAGGCCATGACCGTTCTGTCCCGCGGCGCCCGGGTTCGGCGCGGCGGCCGCAGGCCGGGGTGGGTGCTCTTGACCGCGTTGCTGGTCCTTGCGATGGGGGCCAGTTCCGCTTTGGTTTTCACCAATCGGGTGGAACTCCTCAAGCTCGCTGTAATCCTGGCCCTGTGGGCCGCAGTCGCCGGCGCGTTCGTCTCGGTGCTGTACCGCCGTCAGAGCGATGCGGATCAATCCCGCGTCCGCGACCTGAAGCTGGTGTACGACTTGCAGCTGGATCGGGAGATCTCCGCCCGGCGCGAGTACGAGCTGACCGTCGAGTCCCAGCTGCGTCGCGAGCTGGCATCCGAGCTGCGCGCACAAGCCGCCGACGACCTGGCCGAGCTGCGCGCGGAATTGAGCGCGCTGCGCACCAGCCTGGAGATCCTGTTCGACACCGACCTCGCCCAGCGGCCGGCCCTCGAGACGCCCGAAGCGGAGGCGGCCCCCGAACGCGCGTACAGCGAGTGGGACCGCAACGGCGAGACCCCGCGTGACGCGCCCTACGACTGGGTCGCCAGCGATCGGGTCAGCTCGGTCCCCCAGGACAACCCGGCGGGCCGCGCCGACGAGACGGCGATCATCGACGTGCCCGAGGAACCGCTGTTGCCGCCCCGGCAGCCCCAGAGCCCGCCGCCGCCCCGCCGCGACCGGGTCCCCTACCAGTACGAACCGCCGCAGGAGCCGCCACCGCCGGCCCCACCGCAGCCGTCGTACAGCGCCGCACCGCCCGAGCCCGAGCCGCGCTTCGAACCGCGTCAGCAGCCGCCGGCGCCGCAGCCGGAGCCGCAGGTGCAAGGCTGGCAGCCGGTGGGTGCGTCGGGGCTGTGGTTGCCGCCCGGCGCGCCGGGAAGCAACTGGGCCGGTGCCGATGAGTCCGCCCCGCCGGGCGAGGAGACGTCGGGCCGGCGGCGACGCGCCCGCCACTCCGAGCCGGACCAGGCATGGGCCGCCCCCCGCGACGAGCCGGCGCCGCCGCCGTTCGGCGAGCCGGGTCGCCGGGCGCGGTCGCGCCACTCGGCCGAGTACCGCGACTACGGCGCCCCCGGCTTCGCGCCCCCGAGCGAGCCCGCGTTCGCGTCCGGCCCCATTCCCGCGGCGGCCACGCCCCCGCCTCCAGCGCCGCCGCATTCACCGTCACCCCACACCGACGGGGAGCCACCACCACCGCCGCGGCTCGCCCCGCCGCCACCGCCGGAGCACGCCCCCCGCCATGGCGGCGCGGACCCGCTGGCGCAGGCCCCGGACGGGCCGGGCGAAGGCCCCCCGACCGGCGGTCAGTCGGTTGCGGAGTTGCTGGCCCGGCTGCAGGTCCAGCCGTCCGAGGGCGGCCGGCGGCGGCGCCGCGACGGCTGAGCTGGGAGCTTCCTCACACGGGGCTTTCATTGGTCGGGGCCCGCTGATCGACTAGAGTTTTAGTGACCGAACGGTACCCACGAGGTGGGACCGGAACGAACGAAAGAAATCTGTGAGGTCGTCTGCGATGGTGCAGTTCGACGGTTTGCGCCCGGCCAGGCTCAAGGTGGGAGTCATCTCGGCCGGCCGGGTGGGCACCGCGCTCGGTGTCGCGCTGGAGCGCGCCGACCATGTCGTGGTCGCCTGCAGCGCCATCTCCCACGCGTCGCGCCAGCGGGCGCAGCGTCGACTGCCCGACACCCCGGTGGCGTCGCCGCCGGACGTGGCGGCCGGCGCCGAGCTGCTGTTGCTGGCCGTTCCCGACAGCGAGCTGGCCGGCCTGGTGTCCGGCTTGGCCGCGACGTCGTCGGTGCGGCCGGGCACGATCGTCGCCCACACCTCCGGCGCCAACGGGGTCGGCATTCTCGCGCCGCTGGCCCAGGACGGTTGCATCCCGCTGGCGATTCACCCGGCGATGACGTTCACCGGCTCCGATGAGGACATCAACCGGCTGGCGGACACCTGCTTCGGCATCACCGCCGCCGACGAGGTGGGGTACGCGATCGGGCAGTCGCTCGTCCTCGAGATGGGCGGCGAGCCGTTCTCCGTGCCTGAGGAAGCGCGGGTGCTCTACCACGCCGCGCTGGCGCACGCGAGCAACCACCTGGTGACGGTCCTCGCCGACGCGCTCGAGGCGCTGCGGGCCGCGCTGCGTGGCAGCGAACTGCTCGGGCAACAGTCCGTCGACGACCAGCCGGGCGGCATCGCCGAACGCATCGTCGGGCCGCTGGCGCGGGCGGCGCTGGAGAACACCCTGCAACGCGGGCAGGCCGCGCTCACCGGCCCGGTCGCACGCGGTGACGCGGCCGCGGTCGCCGGGCACCTGGCCGCGTTGAACCAGGCCGACCCGGAACTCGCGCAGGCGTACCGGGTGAACGCCCTGCGGACCGCCCGGCGCGCCCACGCTCCCGCCGACGTCCTCGAGGTGCTGGCGGGATGAGAGCGGGCAAACCGCCCGCCTTCAAGGCCGGCGAACTCAACGTTTACTCGCGCCCGCGCGACGTCACCGACGTCTCCCGCGCGCTGCGCCACACCGGCCGCCGGGTGATGCTGGTGCCCACCATGGGCGCCCTGCACGACGGCCACCTCGCTTTGGTGCGCGCCGCCAAGCGGGTGCCCGGCTCGGTGGTCGCGGTGTCGATCTTCGTCAACCCGCTCCAGTTCGGCGCCGGGGAAGACCTGGACGCCTACCCCCGGACCCTCGACGACGACGTGGCGCTCCTGCGGGGCGAAGGCGTCGAAATCGTGTTCGCGCCAACGGCCGCTGAGATGTACCCCGACGGCCTGCGCACCACCGTGCAGCCCGGTCCGCTGGCCGCCGACCTCGAAGGTGGCCAGCGACCGACCCACTTCGCCGGCGTACTGACAGTCGTGTGCAAGCTGCTGCAGATCGTGCGCCCCGATCGAGTGTTCTTCGGCGAGAAGGACTATCAGCAGCTGGTGCTCATCCGGCAGATGGTCACCGACCTGAACATCGACGTCGCCGTGGTGGGCGTGCCGACCATCCGCGAGGCCGACGGGCTGGCCATGTCGTCACGTAACCGCTACCTCGATCCGGTGCAACGCGAGGCGGCCGTGGCGGTGTCGGCGGCATTGACCGCGGGGGCCCATGCCGCGGACGCCGGACCGCAGGCCGCGCTGGACGCGGCACGCGCGGTGCTCGAGGCGGTGCCCGAGCTCACGGTCGACTACCTCGAGTTGCGTGATCCGGAGCTGGGCCCGTTGCGGGCCAACCGATCCGGGCGGCTGCTCGTGGCCGTCCGGCTGGGCAGCACCCGGCTGCTGGACAACATCGCGATCGAGATCGAAACTTCGCCGGCACCCGTTGGGCCGGACGGATATCGGGACCCCCGTGAATCATCTTGGAGGAATTGATGTTACGGACCATGCTCAAGTCGAAGATTCACCGCGCCACCGTGACGCAGGCCGATTTGCACTACGTCGGCTCGGTGACCATCGACGCCGATCTGATGGACGCCGCTGATCTGCTGGAGGGCGAGCAGGTGACCATCGTGGACATCGACAACGGCGCCCGCCTGGTCACCTATGCGATCACCGGCGAGCGCGGCAGTGGAGTGATCGGGATCAACGGCGCCGCCGCCCATCTCGTGCACCCGGGTGATCTGGTGATCCTGATCGCGTACGGGACGATGGAAGACGCGGAGGCGCGCTCCTACCAGCCGCGAATCGTGTTCGTCGACGCGGACAACAGGCCCATCGACCTGGGACACGATCCGGCGTTCGTTCCCGCGGATGCGGCCGAGCTTCTCGACCCCCGAATCACTGTGCGGTAGCCGTGCTGCTGGCGATCGACGTCCGTAACACCCACACCGTCGTGGGGCTGATCTCCGGATCCAAAGAGCACGCAAAGGTCGTGCAGCAGTGGCGGATCCGCACCGAGTCCGAGGTCACCGCGGACGAGCTGGCCCTGACCATCGACGGCCTGATCGGCGACGACTCCGAGCGACTCACCGGCGCCGCCGCCCTGTCCACCGTGCCGTCGGTGCTGCACGAGGTTCGGATCATGCTGGACCAGTACTGGCCGTCGGTGCCGCACGTGCTGATCGAGCCCGGCGTGCGCACCGGCATCCCGCTCTTGGTCGACAACCCGAAAGAAGTGGGTGCCGACCGAATCGTCAACTGCCTGGCGGCCTTTCACCGGTTTCAAAGCGCCGCGATCGTCATCGACTTCGGCTCCTCGATCTGTGTGGACGTCGTGTCGGCCAAGGGCGAATTCCTCGGCGGCGCGATCGCGCCCGGCGTGCAGGTCTCCTCGGATGCGGCGGCGGCCCGCTCCGCCGCGCTGCGCCGGGTGGAGCTGTCCCGTCCCCGTTCGGTGGTGGGCAAGAACACCGTCGAATGCATGCAGGCCGGAGCGGTATTCGGCTTCGCCGGGCTGGTCGACGGCCTGGTCGGACGGATTCGCGAGGACGTCGAGGGCTTCGCCGGTGACGACGTCGCGGTGGTGGCGACGGGGCACACGGCTCCGCTGCTGCTGCCCGAACTGCAGACGCCCAGCCATTACGACCAGCATCTGACCCTGCACGGGCTGCGGCTGGTCTTCGAACGCAACCGGGACGCCCAGCGGGGCCGGCTGAAGACCGCGCGCTGAGTATCCCCGGCGACGAGATTGCCCCAGTGGTCGTGGTCGCGACCGGAACAACGACCGTGACGGCAATCTCGGCGGGCCGCCGGTAAGAGCCGCCCCGCGAGGTCATTTAAGCTGGCACGTCGTGAGTGACGCCAGCGAGGATGCAGCAGCAGACCTGCCCGAGCAGTTCCGCATCCGCCGGGACAAGCGCGCTCGCTTGTTGGCGGAGGGCCGGGAGCCCTATCCGGTCGCCATCGAACGCACCCACACCCTGGCGCAGGTGCGCGCCGACCATCCCGACCTGCCGGTCGATACCGCTACCGACGACGTCGTCGGCATCGCGGGCCGGGTGATCTTCGCGCGCAACTCGGGGAAATTGTGCTTCGCGACGCTCCAGGAGGGTGACGGCACCACGCTCCAGGTGATGCTCAGCCTCGACAAGGTGGGCTCCGAATCCCTGGACGCGTGGAAGGCCGACGTCGACCTCGGCGACATCGTCTACGTGCACGGCAATGTGATCAGCTCACGGCGCGGCGAATTGTCCGTGCTCGCCGATTCCTGGCAGATGGCGGCCAAGTCGTTGCGGCCGCTGCCGGTGGCCCATAAGGAGATGAGCGAAGAGGCGCGGGTGCGGCAGCGCTACGTCGACCTGATCGTCCGCCCCCAGGCCCGCACGGTGGCGCGGCAGCGAATCGCCGTGGTCCGCGCGATCCGCAACTCGCTCGAACGGCGCGGGTTTCTCGAAGTCGAGACGCCTATGTTGCAGACGCTGGCGGGCGGCGCGGCGGCGCGGCCGTTCGTGACGCATTCCAATGCTCTGGACATCGATCTGTACCTGCGGATCGCACCGGAACTGTTCCTCAAGCGCTGCATCGTCGGTGGTTTCGACAAGGTCTTCGAAGTAAATCGAGTGTTCCGAAACGAGGGCGCGGATTCGACGCATTCTCCCGAATTCTCGATGCTCGAGACCTACCAGGCCTACGGAACCTATGACGATTCGGCAGTCGTCACGCGCGAGCTTATTCAAGAGGTCGCTGATGAGGCGATCGGAACCCGACAACTGCCGCTGCCCGACGGGAGTGTCTACGACATAGACGGCGAATGGGCGTCGATTCAAATGTACCCGTCGCTGTCCGCGGCGCTCGGCGAGGAGATCACCCCCGAGACCCCGGCGGAGCGGTTGTGGGCCATCGCGGATCGGCTGGGGGTCGAGATTCCCCGAGACCGGGGCTACGGGCACGGCAAGCTCGTCGAGGAACTCTGGGAGCACTCGGTCGGAAAC
This sequence comes from Mycobacterium sp. E3298, assembly GCF_001666895.1. Taxonomy (NCBI): domain Bacteria; kingdom Bacillati; phylum Actinomycetota; class Actinomycetes; order Mycobacteriales; family Mycobacteriaceae; genus Mycobacterium; species Mycobacterium sp. E3298. The sequence goes on along the minus strand of NZ_LZJB01000263.1, from coordinate 6,455 downwards.
ACGCTGACGGCGCCCACCTTCGTGCGGGACTTCCCCGTGGAGACAACGCCTTTGACGCGTCAGCACCGCAGCATCCCCGGTGTGACCGAGAAGTGGGACCTCTACGTGCGCGGGGTCGAATTGGCCACCGGGTATTCCGAGCTGAACGACCCCGTCATTCAGCGGGAAAGATTCGCCGCCCAAGCCCGCGCGGCCGCGGCGGGCGACGACGAGGCCATGGTGCTAGACGAAGACTTTCTTGCCGCCCTCGAGTATGCGATGCCGCCGTGCACGGGAACGGGAATGGGTATCGATCGGTTGTTGATGACTTTGACTGGGCTGTCAATTCGCGAGACAGTTTTGTTCCCGATTGTTCGGCCGCACTCCACATGAAAAACGCAACTGTGCGCCTTGCGGCCGGATTGAGTATGCTGCCTTGTTATGGCAGATTGGTGACCCGGGGAGGCTCACCCAAACTGCTCAGCAACTGCTCAGGACGAAATGCGAGGATAAGCTAATGGCGAAAAAAGTGACCGTCACCTTGGTCGATGATTTCGACGGTGCCGGCGCAGCCGACGAAACGGTCGAATTCGGCCTTGACGGGGTGACCTATGAGATTGACCTTTCGTCCAAGAATGCGGCAAAACTCCGCAACGACCTGAAGCAGTGGGTGGAAGCCGGACGCCGGGTCGGCGGTCGACGGCGTGGGCGGTCCAGCTCGGGTCGCGGCCGCGGCGCGATCGACCGCGAGCAGAGCGCGGCGATCCGTGAGTGGGCCCGCCGCAACGGCCACAACGTCTCGACGCGCGGCCGCATCCCGGCCGACGTCATCGACGCGTTTCACGCGGCAACCTGACAAACCTCTTAACCGGCGCCCCGGACCGCAGCGGCCCGGGCGCCGGTTTGTCATTTCGCTGGCGGCGAAAGAATCGTCCGAGAGTGCGGGAAACGAATTGGCACCCGGCCACGTTGGTTCGGTTACGGCGCTGTAATGACAGGGGAGTTCGCCCGATACGGGCCCGGCGGGTCTTGAACAGCAAGGAACCGCAAGGTTATGCCCCCTGGCAGGCCGACCATTACAGTGGATGGCAGGTATGAGATTCCGGCCCCGACGGGGACCGGGTGGGCCACACAGAGGCCAAGTACCGATGGTGAGGGAGAGCAGGTAACCACCGATGTTTGAACGATTTACCGACCGTGCCCGCAGGGTCGTCGTCCTGGCGCAAGAAGAGGCCCGGATGCTCAACCACAACTACATCGGCACCGAGCACATCCTGTTGGGTCTGATTCACGAGGGCGAGGGCGTCGCGGCGAAGTCGCTGGAGTCGCTCGGGATCTCGCTGGAAGGCGTTCGCAGCCAGGTCGAGGAGATCATCGGCCAGGGCCAGCAGGCGCCGTCGGGGCACATCCCGTTCACCCCGCGCGCCAAGAAGGTTCTCGAGCTGAGCCTGCGGGAGGCGCTGCAGCTCGGCCACAACTACATCGGTACCGAGCACATCCTCCTCGGACTCATCCGCGAGGGTGAGGGCGTCGCCGCCCAGGTGTTGGTCAAGCTGGGCGCCGAGCTGACGCGGGTGCGCCAGCAGGTCATCCAGCTGCTCAGTGGCTACCAGGGCAAGGAGGCCGCGGAGGCCGGCACCGGCGGCCGTGGCGGCGAGTCGGGCAGCCCGTCCACCTCGTTGGTGCTCGACCAGTTCGGGCGCAACCTGACGGCCGCCGCGATGGAGGGCAAGCTCGACCCGGTCATCGGCCGCGAGAAGGAAATCGAGCGCGTCATGCAGGTCCTGAGCCGGCGCACCAAGAACAACCCGGTGCTGATCGGCGAGCCCGGCGTCGGCAAGACCGCCGTCGTCGAGGGCCTCGCGCAGGCCATCGTGCACGGCCAGGTTCCCGAGACGCTGAAGGACAAGCAGCTCTACACCCTGGACCTCGGTTCGTTGGTGGCCGGCTCGCGCTACCGCGGTGACTTCGAGGAGCGGCTGAAGAAGGTGCTCAAGGAGATCAACACCCGCGGCGACATCATCCTGTTCATCGACGAGCTGCACACGCTCGTCGGCGCGGGCGCGGCCGAGGGTGCGATCGATGCGGCCAGCATCCTGAAGCCCAAGCTGGCCCGCGGTGAGCTGCAGACGATCGGTGCAACGACTCTCGACGAGTACCGCAAGTACATCGAGAAGGACGCCGCCCTGGAGCGCCGCTTCCAGCCCGTGCAGGTGGGGGAGCCGACGGTGGAGCACACCATCGAGATCCTCAAGGGGCTGCGCGACCGCTACGAGGCGCACCACCGGGTCTCGATCACCGACTCCGCGCTGGTGGCCGCCGCCACTTTGGCCGACCGCTACATCAACGACCGGTTCCTGCCGGACAAGGCGATCGACCTGATCGACGAGGCGGGCGCCCGGATGCGGATCCGCCGGATGACCGCGCCGCCAGACCTGCGCGAGTTCGACGAGAAGATCGCCGACGCCCGCCGCGAGAAGGAATCGGCGATCGACGCCCAGGACTTCGAGAAGGCCGCCAGCCTGCGCGACCGGGAGAAGCAGTTGGTCGCCCAGCGGGCCGAGCGCGAAAAGCAGTGGCGCTCAGGCGATCTCGACGTGGTCGCCGAGGTCGACGACGAGCAGATCGCGGAGGTGTTGGGCAACTGGACCGGCATCCCCGTGTTCAAGCTCACCGAGGCCGAGACCACCCGCCTGCTGCGCATGGAGGACGAGCTGCACAAGCGGATCATCGGCCAGGAAGACGCCGTGAAGGCCGTCTCGAAGGCCATCCGCCGCACGCGCGCCGGGTTGAAGGACCCCAAGCGCCCGTCGGGTTCGTTCATCTTCGCCGGCCCGTCCGGTGTCGGTAAGACCGAGCTGTCCAAGGCGCTGGCCAACTTCCTGTTCGGCGACGACGACGCGCTCATCCAGATCGACATGGGCGAGTTCCACGACCGGTTCACCGCGTCGCGGCTCTTCGGTGCCCCGCCGGGATACGTCGGCTACGAAGAGGGCGGCCAGCTCACCGAGAAGGTGCGGCGCAAGCCGTTCTCGGTGGTGCTGTTCGACGAGATTGAGAAGGCGCACCAGGAGATCTACAACAGCCTGTTGCAGGTCCTCGAGGACGGCCGGCTCACCGACGGTCAGGGCCGCACGGTCGACTTCAAGAACACCGTGCTGATCTTCACCTCGAACCTCGGTACGTCCGACATCAGCAAGCCTGTCGGCCTGGGCTTCACCCAGGGTGGCGGTGAGAACAACTACGAGCGGATGAAGCAGAAGGTCAACGACGAGCTGAAGAAGCACTTCCGCCCGGAGTTCCTCAACCGCATCGACGACATCATCGTGTTCCACCAGCTGACCAAGGACGAGATCATCCGCATGGTCGACCTGATGATCGAGCGGGTCAGCAAGCAGCTCAAGGCCAAGGACATGGCGATGGAGTTGACCGACAAGGCCAAGGCCTTGCTGGCCAAGCGGGGCTTCGACCCGGTGCTGGGTGCCCGCCCGTTGCGGCGCACCATCCAGCGCGAGATCGAGGACCAGCTGTCCGAGAAGATCCTGTTCGAGGAAGTCGGACCGGGACAGATCGTCACGGTCGACGTGGACAACTGGGACGGCGAGAGCGCCGGCGAGGACGCGGTGTTCACCTTCACCGGCACCCGCAAGCCGCCGGCCGAGCCGGACCTGGCGAAGGCCGGGGCGCACGCGGCGCCGGAAACGCCCTAGCGATTACCGGAAACGGGCGGTTAGTCTCACGGGACTGACCGCCCGTTTTCGCTGTGACCAGGAGGCAAGCCAGTGCTGATCGTCACCACCAACGACCTGCCCGGCTGGGAGATCCAGCGGGTCTGCGGCGAAGTGTTCGGGCTGACCGTCCGTTCGCGAAACGCCTTCTCCCAGATGGGCGCGGGATTCAAGGCGATGTTCGGCGGCGAGCTGGCCGGCATGACCAAGAACCTGGCCGAGAGCCGGAACGAGGCGATGGGGCGGCTGATCACCGAGGCGCGCAATCGCGGCGGCAACGCGATCGTGGCGATGCGGTTCGATACGACCGAAATCGGCGACGTGTGGACCGAGATCTGCGCCTACGGCACGGCGGTCCAGGCGACACCGCTGACCGAGGCCGCGAAATACACGGCCAGCCAGCTGGGTTATGGCTCCCCGCCTCCACAGCAGTGAGCGGCGGTTTAGACTGACTCTCGTCCTGACGGGCAACGGAATCTGGTGAAATTCCAGAACGGTCGCGCCACTGTCGATAGTCAGACCCATGGCCCGTCGTCACCAGAGGGGACGCGGTTATCCCCCGGAAGGAGAGTCGATCGTGCCGAACCTTGAGACGACCCGGACCCGATCGGTTGATTTGTCGGCCGCCGGCGCCGCGGCCTGGTTGGCGGCAACCGCCTTCCTGGCCCTGTTGGCGCTGTACTTCGTCGGCGTGGACCAGGGCGCGGTGTCGCTGTTCGGCAGCGATTCGCACGTGCACGAGTTCGTGCACGACGCGCGGCACCTGCTCGGCTTCCCCTGCCACTGATCGCGTGGAGAAGCGTCTGATCGGGCGCGGCTTGCTGGCCGGTGCAATCGGCGCGGTGCTGGCGTTCGCCTTCGCCCGCCTGTGCGCCGAGCCGGTGATCGGCCGCGCGATCGCCTTCGAGGACGGCCGGGCCGACGCGGAGAACGCTCATGGTGTGCACGAGCACGGCGCCGAGTTGTTCAGCCGCGGGGTGCAGTCCAACGCCGGGCTGGGCTTCGGATTGCTCATCTTCGGCGTCGCGCTGGGCGCGCTGTTCAGCGTGCTGTTCTGTGTGATCGCCGCGCGTGTGACAAGCGTTGGGCCACGCGCGCTTTCGCTGCTTTTGGCGGCGGCCGCCTTCGTCGCGGTCTACCTGGTGCCGTTCGTGAAGTATCCGCCCAACCCGCCGGCGGTGGGCCAGGCGGACACGATCGGGGAGCGCACCGGCTGGTACCTGGTCATGGTGGTGGCCTCGGTGGTGCTGACCATCGCGGCCGTGTGGCTGGCGCGGTTCCTGACCGCCCGCCTCGGAGCGTGGAACGGGCGGCTGCTCGCCGCGGGCGGCTACGTCGCGGCGGTCGCGGTGCTGGCGATGTCGTTGCCGGACATAGACGAGACCCCCGGGCCGCTGCGCGACGCGTCGGGCACGATCGTCTATCCGGGCTTTCCCGCCGACGTCCTCTACGACTTCAGGCTGCTCTCGTTGTCCGCGCAGTTGGTGCTGTGGGTGACCGTCGGCGTGGTGTTCGCGACGCTCGCCGGGCGGTTGCTCGAGGAGCGCGCGCCGAGCATCAACGCGTGACCGGTGTCCTGCGGCTGACGATGGTGTCACACGCGATGACCGACGCCATGGCGTCCGCGCGATTTCCGCTCGACGAACCGCTCAGCGACGTCGGACGGGGGCAGGTGAAAAAGGTTGGCTTCAAAGCCAAGACGCACCTCGCCGCGCCCGAGCGGCGCGCCTGTGAAACCGCGGAGCTGCTGGGCCTGGCGGCCAGCGTCGAGCCCCGGTTGGCCGACATCGATTGCGGGACATGGCGCGGGCAAGCACGGGAGACAATCGACCCGCGGGACCTCGAGGCGTGGCTGACCGACCCGGGCCGGGCGCCGCACGGTGGCGAGTCGATCGTCGCCCTGGTCGAACGGGTGGCGGGATGGCTGAAGTCGGTGAACCAGCCGACCGTGGCGGTTACGCATCCCGCGGTCATCCGGGCGGCGATCCTGGTCGCCCTGGCGGCACCGCCGGAATCGTTCTGGCGCATCGACATTGCGACCGTCAGTCGTACCGTCATGCACCTGCGCGACGGCCGTTGGACGCTGCGGCTGTGAGCGGGGATCGGGTTTTCGAAACTTGTCGTACCCCGCTGCGATGATGGGTTCATGTCTTCGACCGCATCGTCCGACTCCGTGGTGGTGAGCCCCAAAGACCGTCTCGGGGTGCTGTTCGAGGAGTTGGCGGAGTTGGCCGGTCAGCGCAACGCCGTCGATGGGCGCATCGTGGATTTGGTCGCCGAGATCGAGCGTGAGGAGCTGTGCGGCATGACCGGCGCGCGGTCGGTGCCGGCGTTGGTGGCCTGGAAGCTGGGGTTGTCCTCGACCACCGCGCACACGATCGCCACCGTCGCGCGCCGGGTCGAGGAGTTCCCCCGCTGCGCCCAAGGAATGCGGGAGGGCCGGCTGTCGCTGGATCAGGTCGGCGTCATCGCGGCACGCGCGGGTGCGGGCTCCGATGCGCACTATGCGGAGTTGGCGCGGGTGGCCACGGTGCACCAGTTGCGCACCGCGGTCAGCCTCGAACCGCGTCCTGACCCAGGACCCCGGCGCGAGCTCGAGCCCTCGTTGAGGAAGACCTCCAGCGAGCAGGGCGCCTGCTACCGGATCACCCTGCCCCACTTGGACGCCGCCACGTTCGACGCCGCCTTGCAGTCCCATCGTGACGCGCTGATCGCCGAATGGAAGCACGACCGCGCCGAGGGAGCGTC
>NZ_LZJB01000262.1:0-14481 GCF_001666895.1 Mycobacterium sp. E3298 | reverse complement strand
ACAGCCAATGCCGTTCGGACTCGGGCACTCCCAGCAGAATGCAGATCATCTGCATCGGCAATTCGGCGGCGATGTCGACCAGGAAGTCGAACGGTTCGCCGGGCACCACAGCATCGAGCAAGCGGCGCGCCCGCGCCCGCAGATCGTCCTCGACCAGCCGGATCATTCGCGGCGTCAGCCCGGAGCTGACGAGTCTCCGAATCTGTGAGTGGCGCGGGTCGTCCATCATGTTGAGCACCTGGCCGGCGATCGCCAGATCCTGCAGGAGCGTGCCGCCGTACGGGCGCCCGCCGCCGGTGACCGAGGAGTATGTCGTCGGTTCCTTCAGCACCTCAAGGGTTTCCGCGTACGTGGCGACGGACCAGAAGCCCTCGCCGTCGGGCGTGTTGTCGGTCGGCTCGTGCCAATACACCGGCGCCTCGCGGCGGTGGATGGCGAACAGGTCGTGCGGAAATCCGTCGGCGAAGTTGTCCAGATCGGTGAAGTCGATCCCCGCGAGCGCGCCGGCGAGGGTCACAGGATCGCGCCCGGAGCGTATTTGGCGGCGTCCGGGTAGCGGCTCACCAACGCGTCCACCAGCGCGGCGACCTCGTCCACCTGATCGCCGGCGGCGCCGATGAACGCCTTCTTGTCAGCCAGCGCGGCGTCCAGCGCGGCCCGGTCCAGCGGCAGCCGCTCGTCAGCGGCCAACCGATCCAGCAGATCGGGCTCCGCGCCGCGTTCCCGCATCGCCAGCGCCGTCGCGACCGCATGTTCGCGGATCACGTGATGCGCGGCCTCGCGGCCCATGCCGGCGCGGACCGCGGCGATGAGCACCTTGGTGGTGGCCAAGAACGGCAGGTAGCGGTCCAGCTCGCGGGCGATCACCGCCGGGTAGGCGCCGAACTCGTCGAGCACCGTCAGGAAGGTCTCGATCTGTCCGTCAATGGCAAAGAAGCTGTCCGGCAACGCAACCCGGCGCACCACCGAGCAGAACACGTCACCTTCGTTCCACTGGGCGCCCGCCAGCTCGGCGGCCATCGAGGCGTAGCCGCGCAACACGACCTGCAGCCCGTTGACCCGCTCACAACTTCGGGTGTTCATCTTGTGCGACATCGCCGCCGAATTGCCGATGCAGATGATCTGCATTCTGCTGGGAGTGCCCGAGTCCGAACGGCATTGGCTGTTCGAGGCCATCGAGCCGCAGTTCGATTTCGGCGGTTCGCGCAAGGCGTCCCTTTCTCAGCTGTCGGTCGAGGAGGCCGGGTCGCGGATGTACGACTACGGTCAGCAGCTGATCGCCGCGAAGCGGGCGGAGCCGACCGACGACATGCTGTCGGTCGTCGCGAACGCGACGGTCGACGACCTGGACGCGCCGTCGCTCTCGGACCTCGAGCTCTACCTGTTCTTCAGCCTGTTGTTCAGCGCCGGGGCGGAGACGACGCGCAACGCGGTCGCCGGCGGCCTGCTGGCGCTGGCCAGTCACCCGGAGCAATTGCGCGCCCTGCGTGCGGATCTCGACGCGCTGCCGACCGCCGTCGAGGAGATCGTGCGGTGGACGTCGCCGTCGCCGTCCAAACGACGCACCGCCACGCGCGATGTCACGCTCGGCGGCCAGTCGATCCAAGCCGGCCAAAAGGTCCAGGTCTGGGAGGGCTCGGCGAACCGCGACCCCGGCGCATTCGATCGCGCCGATGAATTCGACATCACCCGAAAGCCCAATCCGCACTTGGGGTTCGGTCAAGGCGTGCACTACTGCCTGGGCGCCAATCTGGCCCGGCTGGAACTGCGCGTGCTCTACGAGGAGCTGTTCTCCCGGTTCGGCGCAGTGCGGGTCGTCCGGCCGGTCGAATGGGCTCGCAGCAATCGGCACACCGGCATCCGGCACCTGATCGTGGAACTCCTCGAGGAGCGGTGAGGGTCCGAGGCGCCGGTGTCGAGCCGACACCGGACGTCTTCGCCGCGGTGATGGCGACCGGAATCCTGTCGATCGCCGCGCGCAACCACAACTACAACTGGATCAGCGACGCACTGGGCGTCATTGCCTCGCTGGGGCTGGTGTTTCTGATCGCCGTGGTGGGCACAACGGCTGTCGGCAGGCGGCGGACGTTGCGCTGGGACCTCAGTGACCCCGATGTCACCCTTCGGCTCTTCACCTTCGTCGCCGCTTGCGCGGTGATCGACACCCGCTTGTCGGCCAACGTGTGGGTGCTGCGGGTGCTCGGCGCGGTGGGGCTGTGCTCCTGGCTGGTGCTGGTCGTCGTGAGCGCGCGGAACATGTTCGCGCGCCGGTGGGTTGCGCTGCGAGACGATGCCCATGGGGCGTGGGAACTGGGCAGCGTGGGGACCTCAGGATTGGCGATCGTGATCGCCCGCGCGGCCTATCAGACCGGTGAGCGCTGGTGGCTGGCGGTGGCGGTGGCTGTCTGGGCGGCCGCCATCGTCATCTACGCACTGATGACCTGGCTGATCCTGTGGCGGGTCGTCAATGAGCGACAGGACCGGGACGGATTCGAGCCGGACACCTGGATCTTGATGGGCGGCATGGCGATTGCGACCCTGGCCGGCGACAACATCCACTCCCTGGCGCCCACCTGGCTGGCCGCACCCGTGCGTATCGTGACCGTCGTGACGTGGGCGATGGCCACCCTATGGATACCGCCGCTGATCTACTTCGGTCTGCACCGGATCAGCCGGCGGCCCAACATGCTGCGGTTCGCCGGCGTCTGGTGGGCATTCGTGTTCCCGCTGGGCATGTATTCCGCGGCCAGCTACGCCATGGCGGCCGAAATCGGGCAGCGATCGCTGCTGACGGTGTCGCTGGTCTTCTTCTGGGATGCCCTGGCGGCGTGGCTCGTTGTGGTCGTGGCCGGGCTGCTGCTGCTCGGCCACGCGCTGCTATCGGCCGCCAATCGAGATGCCGGCCGCCCGTAATTCGAGTGCGGCCAGGGCGCGGATGGTGAGCGGATCCTCCCGTCGCCACCCACCGACCGGATCCGCGCTGACAGCGGCGAGCTTGCCCGGCGGCCGGTTCGTCAACGCCCGCAGGGCAAGGAGTTGCTCGCCGGCCGGGGTGGCGGCCAGGGCCGTGACCGTCAGTTTCCGTCGAAAGAACCGCAGCCGCAGGAGAAGCCACGGCACGTCCGCGACGAGGATCGGGACAGCCGCGATGGCCATGGCCAGCAGGACCGCAAGCCAGCTGGCCGTCGAGTCCAGGTCATGGCCCGCGCCGGCCAGATCAAGCGCGGCCTGGCTGGCGGAGTTCAGCGGCTGGCTGACCGCGTCACCCACCAAGGGGATGTGCTGAGCACCATGGCCGGCCGACGCCAGGTTTCCGGCGATGCCATGCGCGCCACTCTCGACCTGCCGGCCGGCCTCGGCGATGGTGGATACGGCGTCGTAAACCGCCAGGCCGACGAACAGCCAGATAGCGGTCCACATAACGACGGCGAAGTCGCTGAGCAGTTGGGCCATCAGCCGGCCCGGTCGGGTGGAGTAGGGCAAGAACCGCGGGGTCATACTCTCGATCCCAGCACAGCTCCCGACACGCGACCCCCCTTCGGGTGCCCGTTAGGCTGACCCGATGCGCCCCGCACTGTCCGAGTACCAGCACCTGGCCAGCGGAAAGGTCCGCGAGATCTTTTCCGTCGACGAGGAACATCTGTTGCTCGTCGCGACCGACCGGATCTCGGCGTACGACTACGTCCTCGACAGCACGATCCCGGACAAAGGCCGGATCCTGACCGCGATGAGCGTCTTCTTCTTCGGTCTGGTCGACGCGCCCAACCACCTGGCCGGTCCACCGGATGACCCACGCATCCCCGAGGACGTCCTGGGCCGCGCCCTGGTGGTGCGGCGGCTGGAGATGCTGCCGGTGGAGTGCGTGGCGCGTGGCTACCTCACCGGGTCCGGACTGCTGGACTATCAGGCGACCGGGAAGGTCTGCGGCATCACGCTGCCACCCGGCCTGGTCGAGGCCAGCAAGTTCTCCGAGCCGCTGTTCACCCCGGCCACAAAGGCCGCGCTGGGCGACCACGACGAGAACATCTCGTTCGACAGGGTGATCGCTTTGGTGGGCGGGGTCCGCGCCAACCAGTTGCGCGACCGCACGCTGCAAACCTATGTGCAGGCTGCCGATCACGCCCTGACGAAGGGAATCATCATCGCCGACACCAAGTTTGAATTCGGCACCGACCACGACGGTAACCTGCTGCTGGCCGACGAGATCTTCACGCCGGACTCGTCACGCTACTGGCCGGCCGAGGACTACCGGGTTGGGGTGGTGCAGACGAGCTTCGACAAGCAGTTCGTCCGCAACTGGCTCACCAGCCCCGAGTCGGGCTGGGACCGCCACGGCTCGCAACCGCCACCACCGCTGCCCGACGAAATCATCGACGCCACCCGCGGCCGTTATATCGACGCCTATGAACGGATTTCCGGCTTGAGCTTTGGCGACTGGATCGGCGCGTGACGGAGATTTCGGCCGCAGCCCCCGTGCCGCCTGTCGCGAAGCGGCAGCAGACCCGGCGTGAGCATCACGGGGACGTCTTCATCGATCCTTATGAATGGCTGCGCGACAAGTCCGACCCCGAAGTCATCGCCTACCTCGAGTCGGAAAACGAGTACGTCGACATGATGACGGCAGATCTCGAACCGTTGCGGCAGAAGATCTTTGCCGAGATCAAGGCACGTACCAAGGAGACCGATCTGTCGGTCCCGACTCGGCAGGGGGACTGGTGGTACTACGCCCGTACCTTTGAGGGGAAGCAATACCGGGTTCAATGTCGTTGCCCGATAAGCAATCCCGATGACTGGGATCCGCCGATCCTGGAAGAGAACACCGAAGTGCCCGGCGAGCAGATCCTGCTCGACTCGAACACCGAGGCGCAGGGCCACGAATTCTTCGCGCTCGGTGCAGCCACCGTCAGCCTGGACGGGAACCTCCTGGCGTACTCCGTCGACACCGTCGGCGACGAACGTTATACGCTGCGCTTCAAGGACTTGCGCACGGGCGAGCTGTATCCGGACGAGATCGCCGACATCGGGGCGGGCGCGACCTGGGCGGCAGACAACCACACGGTGTACTACCTGACCCTGGATGCGGCCCACCGCCCCGATAAGGTGTGGCGCTACCGCGTGGGCTCCGGCGAACCGTCGGAACTGGTGTATCACGAGGCCGACGAACGGTTTTGGCTCGGCGTCGGGCTGACTCGTAGCGAGGCCTACGTCTTCATCGCATCGGGGTCCTCGATCACCTCTGAGTACCGGTACGCGGACGCCACGGATCCACATGCCCCGTTCACCTTGGTGCTGCCACGGCGCGAAGGCATCGAGTACGCGGTCGAACACGCGGTGGTCGGCGGCCAAGACCGGTTCCTGATTCTGCACAACGAGGACGCGGTCAACTTCACCCTGACCGAGGCGCCGGTCAGCGACCCGGCCCAGCAGCGCACGCTCATCCCGCACCGCGACGACGTGCGGCTCGACGGCGTCGACGCCTTCGCCGGCCATCTGGTGGTCAGCTACCGGCGGGAGGCGTTGCCCCGGCTTCAGGTGTGGGACATCGCCGCCGGCGGGGAATACGGCGAACCTGAGGAGATTTCGTTCGACTCCGAGCTGATGTCGGCCGGTCTTGCCGGCAACCCTAACTGGCGTGCGCCCAAGCTGCGGATCAGGGCAGGGTCGCTGGTCGTCCCGGCACGGGTATACGACATCGACTTCGCCACCGGTGAACGCACGCTGCTGCGCGAACAACCCGTGCTCGGCGGTTACCGCACCGCCGACTACGTGGAGCGGCGCGACTGGGCGATCGCCGACGACGGCACCCGCATCCCCGTGTCCATCGTGCACCGCGCCGGTATCGAATTTCCCGCACCGGCTTTGCTGTACGGCTACGGTGCCTACGAGATATGCACCGACCCCAGCTTTTCCATTGCTCGGCTGTCGCTGCTGGACCGGGGCATGGTGTTCGCCATCGCCCACGTCCGCGGGGGCGGTGAAATGGGCCGCCCGTGGTACGAGCATGGCAAGCTGCTGGAGAAGAAAAACACTTTTACCGACTTCGTAGCGGTGGCAAGGCATTTGGTCGACACGGGTGTCACCCGGCCGCGTCAGCTGGTGGCCCTGGGTGGCAGCGCGGGCGGCCTGCTGATGGGGGCGGTCGCCAACCTGGCGCCGGAACTCTTCGCCGGAATTCTCGCGCAGGTTCCGTTCGTCGACCCGCTCACCACCATCCTCGATCCTTCCTTGCCGCTCACCGTCACCGAGTGGGACGAATGGGGAAACCCGTTGCAGGACAAGGACGTCTACTCATACATGAAGTCTTATTCGCCGTATGAAAACGTCGAAGCCAAGCGGTATCCCGCCATCCTGGCGATGACTTCCCTGAACGACACCAGGGTCTACTACGTGGAGCCCGCCAAGTGGGTGGCGGCACTGCGGCACGCCAACGCCAACGGCAGTCCAATCCTGCTGAAGACGCAGATGAACGCCGGACACGGCGGAGTCAGCGGTCGCTACAAGGCGTGGCAGGAGACCGCTTTCCAATACGCCTGGCTATTGGCCGCCGCCAACGCCGACCAAGGCTAGTCGTGCGGTCCCGTCACGCCGATGTCGTTCGGCGGTCGACGGCCTAGTCGTCGGTCGGTCGGACCGGCGCACGCTTCGGTAGGAAAGCCGCAGGGATGATGGTGAAGGCCACCAGCGCGACCGCCAGCACGAAGACCGTCGTGTACGCGTGCGTGAGGTTGTTCAACAGAGCGCTCGCGACGTCGGGTGGCAGAGCCTGGTGCGCTGCTCCCGAGGCATCAGCCGACGGCCCGTGCCCGCCGGCGTTTGACGGCAACGATGCCGCCTTTCCGGCGATGATGTCGTTGCGGCTGATCTGGGTTGTCACGATGACCGCCATCAGGGCGGCTCCGATTGAGCTACTCACCTCGAGGTTGACGCTGACCAGGGTCGTACCCCGGGCGATCTGTTGCGGAGCAAGAGCCTGGACCACCGCAGCGCCCAGCGGGGCGGTGGTGCAGCCGATGCCCAGCCCCATGATCGTCAAGCCGACCAGCAGCGTAGGCATGTAGTCGGCATGCCTGGCCACTCCATAGGCAAAAATGCCCAGGCCAGCCGCTATCAGCGGAAGGCCTATCAACACGACTTTGCCGGGGCCGCGCTTATCCGCATAGATGCCGGCGAGCGGCATGGTCAACGCGGCTCCCAGCGCCTGTGGGACAAGGCGCATCGCAGACTGCATCGGGGTTTCGTTCATTACCAGCTGGAAGTAGCTAGGCAGCGTGAGCCCGGCGCCGACGTAGCCGACGGTGAAAACCAGCAGGGTCAGGTTGGCCTGCGTGACTACGCGGTTCTTCAACAACCTCAAGTCGATGAGCGGGTGATCGGTGCGATACCAGGCGTGTAGTACGAACGCGGTAATCAGGGCAAGGCCAATGATCACCGGTATCAGGACATAGCGGTCGGCTACTGTATGGCGTCCGGGAATGGACGACACCCCGCACAGGAAAATCGCAACCCCCGGCGACAGCAGCAGCGCGCCTGTGAAGTCGAGTGCTTCGCTCGGCTCAGGACGATCTCTCGGAAATAGGATCGCCGCAAGGACAATGGTGGTGATCCCGATGGGCAGGTTGATCAGGAAGATCCACTCCCAGCCGTAGGTGTCAATCACCCAGCCGCCCAGGATGGGCGCGCCAATTGGCGCAAGCACCAGCGGAATCCCACCGATCGCTATCAGGCGACCAAGTCGTTGGGGGCCGGCCTCGCGGGTCAGGATCATCGAACTCAGCGGCATGAGCATACCGCCGCCGAGCCCCTGTATCACCCGGAACACGATGAGCGCCAAGATGTTCGGCGCCATCGCGCACAGCAAGGAGCCCAGTGTGAAGACAAAAACCGCACCCATGAAGAGTCGTTTGGTGCCGAATCGATCGACCGCCCAACCAGTGACGGGAATCACGGTTGCCAACGCCAGCATGTAGCCCGCCATGGTCCACGACACGACCGCGAGGGTGGATCCGAACTGTGCGGCGAAGGTGCGTTGCGCCACGCTGACCACGGTGGTATCGAGCAGCGCCATGATCGTGGCCATCCCACAGACGGCCGCGACACGGAAGAGTGCGGCGTCTAACTTGTCGGGATACTGACGCTCATCCGCGTTTGGTTGCCCGGTGGCGGCACGCGGCACCGGGGGGTCGGACGTCACGGAATCGGCCTTCTGCATGGCGTTGCCGAGCATATCTGTACCCGTACCCTCACGCGGACCCTTTCAGACGTTTGCTTCGGCCCCCGTCTTAATCTGCCGTTTGGGCTAGGTTCGATATCAGCTCACCACCATACCCAGGCCCGTGAACTGGACCCGGGATGGCGTCGCACCATGGCTACTGCCTGGGGTTTTAACCGACCAGCCACGTGCACCCGGGTGCCGCTGTCATGCCTGCTAATGGCCCACCGTTTGGCTCGCCGGCTTTTTTGGCAGAAAAGACGCCGGAATGAACGTGAACGCCACCAACACCACGGCTATCACAAATACCGCCGTATAGGCGCGGGAAAGGTCGTGCACCACGTTGTCCCAAAAGCCGGCATTCAGCGCCTGAGGCGGTATCGCGGACTGGTTCACTGGCACCCCGCTGACAGCGGCTTGCTGCTGCAACGCCGCGAGTTTGTTCGCGGCGACGATGTTCTCGCTCCGATTGAACTGATTGGTCAGGATCATCGACATCAAAGCCGTGCCCACCGATCCGCCCACCTGATGGCTGACGCTCATCAGCGTCGTGCCCCGGGCGATCTGGTGCAGGGTGAGCGCCTGCACCGCGGCGACAGACAACGGCATCATGGTGCAGCCCATCCCGAGGCCCATGATTGTGAGGCCGATCAGCAGCGTGGGCCAGTAGTCCGCCTGCCTGGCCACGCCAACGGCGAACGTGCCCAGACCGGCGGTGATCAGCCCGATACCGACCAGCACGATCTTGCCGGGCCCCCGTCGGTCCACCAATGGCCCGGTCAGACGCATGGTCAGCATGGCGCCGAGTCCCTGGGGGATCATGCGCAGGCCCGCCTGCATCGGCGTCTGATGCAGCACCTGCTGGAAATAACTCGGCAGCAGCAGGCCGGCCCCGAAGAAGGCGCCGGCGAATACCACCATCGTCACGTTGGCGTGGGTGAGCACCGGGTTACGAAACAACCGCAGATCGATGAGGGGATGATCGGCGCGCCGCCACGCGTGCGCGACGAACCCGGCGATCAAGGCCAGGCCGATGGTGGCCGGTATGAGCACGTGGCGGTCGGCGACGGTGCCGCATCGCGGGATCGACGACACCGCGAACAGGAACGTGGCCAGGCCGGGTGACAGCAGCAGCACCCCGACGACGTCGAAGGTTTCCGAACGCGACGGGTGGTCCCGGGGGAAAATGATCGCCCCGAGCGCGATGGTGACGAGTCCGATCGGCAGGTTGATCAAGAAGATCCACCGCCAGCTCGAAGTGTCGATGAGCCAGCCGCCCAGGATCGGGCCACCGATCGGCGCGAGCAGCATCGGGATGCTCAGGATCGACATCAGCCGACCCAGCCGCCGCGGGCCCGCTTCGCGGGTCAAGATCATGAAACTCAGGGGCAACAGCATGCCGCCGCCGATCCCCTGGGCCACCCGAAAAACAATGAGCTGCAACATGTTTGCTGCCAACGCACACAGTAGCGAGCCCAACGTGAAGGCCAGCACGGAGCCCAGGAAAAGCCGTTTGGTGCCGAACCGGTCGGCTGCCCACCCGGTGATCGGTATGACCGTCGCCAACGCCAACGTGTAGCCGGTCATAGTCCACGCGACGACGGCCTGGGAAGACCCGAATTGGTCGATGAAGGTGCGTTGCGCGACGCTGACGACGGTGACGTCCACGATCGCCATGACCGTGGCCAGGATGCAGACGCCGGAAATCCGCAACAGGCCGGCGTCGAGCTTGTCGGGATACTCCCGCTCGCCCTCGCCCAGCTGCGGGGCGGGGTCGTAAGGCAGCGGCGTGTCGGCCGCTACGTAAGGGGCCTGATCCATGGCGTTGCTTAGCATATCGAACCGATTCCAGCGCCGTCAGCCCGCGGGACCCCGTTCGGGTGGCGCGCATCCCGCGCGACCAGCGGCCCAGCGGTTTCGATATACGCCTGCCGTCTGCGTGTCCTTCACCATTCCGACACCTGAGATCGTCAAACTGCGGGTGTGGCTGGAAAATTGATCGTCTCGGTCTCGGGGATAGGCGAACGCACCCTCGACGACGTTGAGGCGTTCTGCGCTCAGATGGATGCCCGCAATGTCCCGGTGTCGTTGTTGGTGGCCCCTCGGCTCAGCGGTGACTACCGACTCGACCGCGACCCGCGAACCGTCGAATGGCTGACCGGCCGGAGGTCCGGTGGTGACGCGATCGTGCTGCACGGCTATGACGATGCCGCCACCAAGAAGCGCCGCGGTGAATTCGCCATCCTGCGGGCCCATGAGGCCAACTTGCGGCTGATGGCCGCCGACCGGGTGCTCGAGCACCTAGGACTGCGCACCCGACTGTTCGCGGCGCCCGGCTGGGTGGTGTCCCCGGGCGTTGTCAAAGCCTTGCCGGACAACGGCTTTCGGCTTCTCGCGGATCTGCACGGGATCACCGACCTGGTGCGGCACACCACCGTGCGCTCCCGCGTGTTGGGCATCGGGGAAGGCTTTCTCACCGAACCGTGGTGGTGCCGGATGGTGGTGCTGTCCGCCGAGCGGATCGCCCGCCGGGGCGGAGTCGTGCGGGTGGCCGTGGCCGCCCGCCACCTGCGCAAGCCCGGGCCCCTGCAGGCCATGGTCGACGCCGTCGACCTGTCGCTGATGCACGGCTGCGCACCGGCGGTGTACCGCTGGCAGCGCGACAAGGCCATTCTCGACGCGGCCTGACGAAGCGTTTGCTCAAACCGCTCGGCGCGGGCACTACCCTGGGCGGACATGAGCGATTCTTCGGCCGGGGGGTTCGGCGCCGACGCCATCATCGTCGGGGCGGGACTCGCGGGCTTGGTGGCCGCCTGCGAGCTGGTGGACCGGGGCCTGCGGGTGCTGATCCTCGACCAGGAGAGCAGCGCCAACCTGGGTGGGCAAGCATTCTGGTCGTTCGGCGGCCTGTTCTTCGTCGACAGCCCCGAGCAGCGCCGTCTGGGGATTCGCGACAGCCACGAACTCGCCCTACAAGACTGGCTCGGTACCGCGGCGTTCGATCGGCCCGAGGACTACTGGCCACGCCAATGGGCGCACGCCTACGTCGACTTCGCCGCGGGGGAAAAACGCCGTTGGCTGCGAGACCGGGGACTGAAGATCTTCCCCCTGGTGGGCTGGGCCGAACGTGGCGGCTATGACGCACAGGGGCACGGCAATTCGGTGCCCCGCTTCCACATCACCTGGGGCACGGGCCCCGCGTTGGTCGAAATCTTCGCCCGTCAGCTGCGGGACCGCTCGACGGTGCGCTTCGCGCACCGCCACCGGGTTGATGAGTTGATCGTCGAGGGCGGCGCGGTGACCGGGGTCCGCGGCACGGTGCTGGAGCCCGCAGCCGCACCCAGGGGCGTGCCGTCATCACGAACACCCATGGGGCAATTCGAGTTTCGCGCGCTCGCTGTGATCGTCGCCAGCGGCGGCATCGGCGGCAATCACGAGCTGGTGCGCAAGAATTGGCCCAAGCGCATGGGCCGCATACCCGAGCAGCTACTCAGCGGGGTGCCTGCCCACGTCGACGGCAGGATGATCGGCATCTCCCAGCAGGCCGGCGCCCGGGTGATCAACCCGGACCGCATGTGGCACTACACCGAAGGCATCACCAATTACGACGCCATCTGGCCGCTGCACGGCATTCGCATCATCCCCGGACCGTCGTCACTGTGGCTCGACGCGGCCGGAAAGCGGCTGCCGGTACCGCTGTACCCGGGTTTCGACACCCTGGGCACGCTGGAATACATCACCAGATCCGGGTATGACTACACGTGGTTCGTGTTGAACGCCAAGATCATTGAGAAAGAGTTCGCGCTCTCCGGGCAGGAGCAGAACCCCGACCTGACCGGGCAGAGCCTGCGTGAGCTGCTACGTAACCGGGCGCGCTCCGGGCCCCCGGGCCCGGTGCAGGCATTCGTCGACCGGGGAGTGGACTTCGTCAGCGCGAACTCGTTGCGGGAGTTGGTAACCGCGATGAACAAGCTGCCCGATGTCGCGCCGCTGGACTACCCCACCGTCGAGGCCGAGGTGACCGCCCGCGACCGCGAGGTGGCTAACAAGTTCAGCAAGGACGGGCAGATCACCGCGATCCGCGCCGCCCGCGGCTATCTGGGCGACCGGCTGGGCCGGGTGGTCGCCCCGCACCGGCTGACCGACCCCAAGGCGGGTCCGATGATCGCGGTCAAGTTGCACATCCTGACGCGAAAGACATTGGGCGGCATAGAGACAGACTTGGCCGGCCGGGTGCTGAAGGCCGACGGAACGCCGCTGGCCGGCCTCTACGCCGCGGGTGAGGTGGCCGGGTTCGGCGGGGGCGGCGTGCACGGCTACCGCGCCTTGGAGGGCACATTCCTGGGCGGGTGCATCTTCTCCGGGCGGGCCGCCGGACGCGGCGTGGGCGACGATATCGCCTAGCTCGCCCGACGGGGCAGCGCTAGAAGGTGACCGCGTCCTCTTCGGGGAGCACTTGGAAGTCTGTGGTGGTCATCTCGGTGAGCCGGCCGTAATAGATGCCCCGCGCGTCTGGGGCGATGATCCCTTGGTGGATGGGTACCGCGCGCGCCGGTGCGACGGCGCGCAGGTAGTCGACGGCCTCGGAGATCTTCATCCACGGCGCGGCCGCCGGGGTCGCCAACACATCCACCGGCTCGTCGGGCACGAACAGCGCATCACCGGGATGCATCAGCCTGGCCCGATGATCGCTGTCGCCCACCAGGAACGAAATGTTCTCTATGACAGGGATTTCCGGATGTATGACGGCGTGTTTGCCGCCGACGGCGCGCACGGTCAGCTCACCGATCCGCAGTTCGTCACCGACGTGCACCGCCTGGCACGGCGCCCCGAGTTGGGCGGTGGTTTGCGGATCGGCATACAACGCCGCGCCCGGGTTGCCTTCGAGGAGGGCCGGCAGCCGGGCGCCGTCGACGTGGTCGGGGTGCTGATGGGTGATCAGGATCGCGGATAAACCCGATATGCCCTCGAAACCATGCGCGAAAGTCCCGGGATCGAAGAGCACGCGGGTGTGGTCGAACTCTGCAAGTAGACAGGAGTGGCCGAAATGCGTCAGTTGCATGTTTACGATTGTGCCCTGACGGGAGAGTGGTGCCGATGCGGGTGATCCTGGCGACCATGGCGGTGGTCGGTGGCCTCGCGGTGGCGTTCATCGTCGCGGTGCCCACACATGCCGAGCCGCAGGCCTGCCCGCCCGTGTGCGACCAGATCCCAGATTCCGCCTGGATCCAGCGCCGGTCCGTGCCCCTGGACTCCGTGTACGGCTGGCCCCCGCTGGCGGGGCTGGCGGCGCAGGTCACCGGCGTGGCGCCCGGGCCTCGATTCCGATTCGAGGAGCTGTGCGCCACAGCCCCGGTGCCGCGGGACCCCCGTGACTCCGCCGTCGTGGCGCGCGCCACCGTCGCCCATCCCGACGGGCAGTGGCAGCTGCAGGCGCAGATCCTGCACTGGCGCGGCGATACGGCCAGCGGCGGCGCCCTCGCGTCTGCGGTGTTCAGCACGGCTGTCGCCGCGCTGCGCTCCTGCCAACAGCGGACACCGCTGCAGTCCCCGTCGATCACGACCGACGAGACGAACCGGATGGCCGCTGTGATCAGCGGTCCCATCGTCATGCACACGTACCTGGTTGCCCACCCGTCGAGCAGCACGATCACCGAGCTCACCCTCTGGTCGTCGGCGCCGCCGCAGGTTCCGTGGCCCGCCATGCCCGACGACCCGGTGCTGAACGCGTTGACCGCCCCCCTGTGCGAGGCCTACATTGCGTCGTGCCCGTGACGGCCGAGCTGCACTTTCGCCGGTAGAGTTGGCGCGGGGACAAATCTGAGGAGGAGCGCCGGTGGCCCGGGTAGTCGTTCATGTGATGCCCAAAGCGGAGATTCTCGACCCGCAGGGTCAGGCGATTGTCGGCGCGCTGGGCCGACTCGGTCATCCGGGGATCTCAGAAGTCAGACAAGGCAAGAGGTTCGAACTCGAAGTCGACGAAACCGTTGACGACTCGGTCCTTGCCGACATCGCGGAGACGCTCTTGGCCAACACCGTGATCGAGGACTGGACGATCAGCCGGGAGACCCGGTGACGGCGCGGATCGGCATCATCACCTTCCCGGGAACCCTGGACGACGTCGACGCCGCCCGGGCGGCGCGGCGTGTCGGTGCCGAGGCGGTCAGCCTGTGGCACGCCGACGCCGACCTCAAGGGCGTCGACGCCGTGGTGGTGCCCGGCGGTTTCTCCTACGGCGACTACCTGCGTGCGGGGGCGATCGCCAGGTTCGC
>NZ_LZJB01000261.1:0-721 GCF_001666895.1 Mycobacterium sp. E3298 | reverse complement strand
CCTCGTCGAACGGCTGCACCCCACCCGCAGCCTGACCCACCACCCCCTGATCCAAGTCGTCTTAGCCTGGCAGAACCTGCCCTGGCAGCATGACGGTCCGGCCGCCGGGCTGGCGCTGGGGGACGTGCAGGCCACGCCAGAACCCGTCGACACCCGGGTCGCCCGCATGGATCTGGTGTTCTCGCTGGCCGAGCGCTGGACCGAGGACGGGCAGCCCGCCGGCATCGGCGGGGCGGTGGAATTCCGGACGGACGTATACAACACCGCCCGCATCGAGGCCCTGGCCGCGCAACTGCACGACGTATTGGTCACCATGACGGCCGACCCCTCGCGGCGTGTCTCGTCGATCGAGGTGCTGGATGAGGGCGAGCGTGCGCGTCTGGAGGTGATCGGTAATCGGGCGGTGTTGGGTGGTTCGGTGCCGGTGGGGGTGTCGATTCCGGAGCTGTTTTCGGCGCAGGTGGATCGTGCCCCGGGGGCGGTGGCGATCAGCTGTGGGGGCGGGTCGTTGACGTATGGCGAGTTGGATGAGGCGTCGAATCGGTTGGCGCGCTTGTTGATTGAGTATGGTGCCGGTCCGGGGGAGTGTGTGGGGCTGTTGGCCGAGCGCTCGGCGCAGGCCGTGGTGGCGATTTTGGCGGTGCTCAAGACCGGGGCGGCCTACCTGCCCATCGACCCGGCACTGCCGGCGGCCCGCATCGAATTCATGCTCACCGACGCC
>NZ_LZJB01000260.1:0-7065 GCF_001666895.1 Mycobacterium sp. E3298 | reverse complement strand
CACGGTGACCATCGTCCTGTCCCGCGGGATGACCGCCCACCCGAATTCGCTGACCACGCTGGACTATCCGCGCGGCAACCTCGCCTTCCGGTGGTTCCTGGCCGACGGGGTGCCGGAGCGTCCGGAGGTGCGACTCGTCAAGGCGACCGACGCGCCCACGGCCGTTCGCTGACGCCCCGGCCGCCGAGCGTGTGGCCCGGGTACGAAAACCGTCGTTAATTTGTCCATATCCCCCACGGTCGGGGTTTAGCCGATCTCGCCGACCAGCTCGATGGCCCGGCCGAGCGTGCCAAGCTTCGCATCCAGCGTGTCGCCGGCCGGATACAGCCGCACGGTGTTCACGCCGGCGTCCCGCCACACGCTGAGCCGGGCGCGAACCATCTCCTCGGTGCCGATCAGCGTGGTGGCCAACACCATCTCGTCGGTGACCAGTGCGGCCGCGCCGTCGCGGTCGCCGCGCTGCCAGCGTTCGCGTACCTCGGCGGCGATCTCGGACCAGCCTTGGCGGCTGTAGGCCTGGTTGTAGTAGTTCGTGCTGGACGAGCCCATGCCGCCCAGGCTGAAGGCGAGCTCCTTTTTGCGGCCCGCGACCATGCCGCGCAACTCCTGCTCGTCGGCAGCGAAGGCGACTTCGGCGCCCTGGCAGATGTCGACGTCGGCGCGGGTGCGGCCGGCGGCGGCCAAGCCCTCGTCGAGGTGTGAGAAGTAGGCCTCGCCGGCACCCTCCGGGACGAAGCTGGTGCCCAGCCACCCGTCGGCGGTCCGACCCGTCAACCGCAGCATCGCCGGTGAGAGCGCGGCAAGGTAGATCGGGATCGGGTGCTCGGGCCGGGTCGACAACCGCATCGGCACCCCTTCGCCGCCGGGCAGCGGAATGTGGAATTGCTTGCCGGAGTAGGACACTTTGCCGCCGGCGAAGACCTGCCGCACGATGTCGACCGTTTCGGAGATGCGCGCCAGGGGCCGGCTGAAGGAGACGCCGTGCAGGCCCTCGATCACTTGCGGGCCGGATGCGCCGAGCCCGAGGAGGAATCGTCCGCCCGACAGGTTGGACAGCGTGATGGCGGTCTGCGCGACCATGACCGGCGAGCGGACGCCCACCTGCAGGACACCGGAGCCCAGTAGGACCCGCTCGGTCCGCGCCGCGAGGTAGCCGAGCGCCGAGGGCGCGTCGGAGCCCCAGGCCTCGGCGACCCAGCACACGTCGAGGCCCAGTCGTTCCGCTTCGACGACGAAAGCGGCGGTTTCGCCCGCGGCGCTGGACAACTCGACCGTCGTCGCGGTGCGCATCAGCGCACCCCGTGTTCGGCCAGCCTCTTGATCGCCGCGAGTGTCTTGCCGATCGCGGCCTCGAACTCGCGCATCCGCACGAACACGATTTTCTGCTCCTTGTCGGGCATCGACTCGATGGCCACCGACAACCCCGAACGGCCCGGCCCCATCTGCATCCAGTAGCTCAGCGCGGTGCCGCCGTCGCGGGGCGTCAGCCTGAACCGCCACATCGCCGCGGGATTGTCGGGTTCGCCTACGGCCCAGGAGAATTCACGCGGTTCGTCGTATGCGACGATCTGGGAGGTGGTGCTCCATTGCCCGAACGCGTCGTGCTGGTTGTGTCCGACGAAGCGCGCGCCCACGCACGGGGCGTCGGCACCCTCGGCCCACTCGACGGCTTGCAACTCGTTGCTCAGGGTCGGCATCAGCTTGATGTCGGAAACCAGGCTCCACACCCGGGCCGGATCCGCATCGATCCACGTCGATGCCTCCACCGTCGGTTTGTCCGCATAGCGTGCGCCGGTCCACTCCACGCAGCCCATTGTCCCCCGCGCGCAAGGCCCGGTTTGCGCGTGGGGGACGTGGGCGACCGTCAGGCGGCCACGGGCACCGGATCGGCCGAGCGGTCGCCGGTAACCTTCCGCACCATGGAGTCGGGGAACGTCAGCCGAACGATCTTGCGGACGACCGTCCCGAACTGCCTCAGCAGCGGGCCGCGGTTGTAGGGGATGCCGTAGCGCTCACAGATCTCCTGCACCTCCGGCGCGATCTCGGCGTACCGGCGTGCCGGCATGTCCGGGAACAGGTGGTGCTCGATCTGGTGGGAGAGGTTGCCCGATAGCAGGTGAAAGAGCTTGCCGCCGGTCAGGTTTGCCGAACCGAGGACCTGCCGGAAGTACCACATGCCGCGCGACTCGTCCTTGGTCTCCTCGACGGTGAACTCCTGGGTGCCGTCGGGGAAATGGCCGCAGAAGATGATCATGTACGACCACACGTTGCGCATCAGGTTGGCCGACAGGTTGCCCGCGAAGACGAACGGCGCGAAGGGGCCGGCCAGCAGCGGGAAGGCCACGTAGTCCTTCAGCGTCTGCCGGCGAGTCTTCTTCCAGATCTCGCGCAGCACCTCGCGCTTGTCGGCGAATTCGATCTCACCCGCGCGGATGCGCTCGGTTTCCAGCTCGTGCAGCGCGACGCCGTACTGGAACAGCACCATCAGCAGGAAGGCGTAGAGCGGGTTGCCCAGGAAGTAGGGCTCCCAGCGCTGGTCTTCGCTCATCCGCAGGATGCCGTAGCCGATGTCGCGGTCCATCCCCACGATGTTGGTGTGGGTGTGGTGCATGTAGTTGTGCGAATGCCGCCACTGATCGGCCGGGCACGCGGTGTCCCACTCGAAGGACCGGCCGGAGATGGTCGGGTCACGCATCCAGTCGTATTGACCGTGCATGATGTTGTGGCCGATCTCCATGTTGTCCAGGATCTTGGACAAGCCGAGCATCGTGGTTCCCAGCAGCCAGGCGGGCGGCAGGAAGAGCAGCGCGCGCCCGCCGACCTCCAGCGCTCGCTGCGCTTTGATGACGCGGCGAATGTAGTCGGCGTCCTCGGCTCCCAGGCTGGCCATCACGCGCTCCCTGATGGCGTCCAGCTCGCGGCCGAATGCGTCGGCCTGTTCGGGGGTCAGGCTGATCTTGTTCTGTGTCATGGCTTTTCCTCTCGGAAATTTCTGGCGGCTAGAGCGATAGGTCGACATCGCCGACGGGGACGGACACGCAGATCTGCACGTCCTCGTCGGGTCCGGTGGACACGGCGCCGGTGATCAGGTTGCGCACCGTTCCGGCGGTCTTCCGTCGGGTGCAGGTGTGGCAGATGCCCATCCGGCAGCCGTTCTCGGGTGACAGGCCGGCGGATTCCGCCTGTTCCAGCAGCGAGCGTCCGTCGTCGACGACGTCAACCCCGCTGTCGGCGAAGGTGACCTTGCCGCCCGACGGGCTGGCGGGCGCCTCGACCGACGGCGGCACGAAGCTTTCGGTGTAGACGTTGTCGCAGTGGTCCCGCACGGCATCGACCAAAGGCGTTGGGCCGCAGACGAACACCGCGTCGGGTGAGGTCATGGCGGCGTCCAGATGCGCGGCGCCGAACCGGCCTTCCAGATCGCCACCGCCGGATCGGGTGTAGCCGTGCAGCACGCGGACGCCGGGCAGGGTCGCCAGCTCGTCGCGGTAGCAGGCCTCGGCCGAGTTGCGTGCGTAGTGCACGAACGCGATCTCGCCCGGGTGATTCTCGGCGACCAGCGTGCGCAGCATCGCCATCACCGGAGTGATGCCGCTGCCACCGGAGACGAAGAGGATCCGGTTCGGTCGGTTTGCCGGCAACACGAAGTCGCCACCCACGCCCGTCAAGCCGACCACCATGCCGCGACGGCCTTGCTCGTACAGGTAGTTGGAGACCAGGCCGCCGTCGTGCCGGCCGATGGTCAGCTCGAGATTGGCGGCTCCTTCGACATTGGCCGGGGAGTAGCAGCGGGTGTGCCGGCGACCGTCGATCTCGACGGCGAGGTTGACGTACTGGCCGGCTTGGACCGTCCAGGCGGAGGTGAAGCTTTCGTTCGGGGCCAGCGTGAGGGTGACGCTGCGCGCGGTGGTGCGGCGCACGTCGATCACCTTGGCGCGGGCCTGGCCCAGCGTCCAGGTCGGGTCCACCAGCTCGGTGTAACGGTCGACACCGTGCGGCCCGGTGAGCAGATCGAGGAGGTCGGAACCCAACACCCGCTTCCGAAGAGTTCGGGCGAGGGCCCGACTCGAAGTAGTTTGAGTGAACATATGTACACCGTGCAGCCGCACCACCCGGTCAGTCAAGGGTTTACTGCAGGTCTGTGGTAGGGTTCACACAGTGAACAGCCGTACTCCTAGCTCACGGGTGCGCGGTTCTGGTCGCGAGCGCGTGCGCGAAAGCCGGTCGCGTGAGGAGCGCAAGGAGGCGACCCGGCGCGCCATCATCGCCGCGGCCCTCAAGCTGCTGCAGGACCGCAGCTTTTCCAGCCTCAGCCTGCGGGAGGTGACCCGCGAGGTCGGGATCGTGCCTGCGGCGTTCTACCGCCACTTCGAGTCGATGGAGGCACTGGGGCTGGTCCTGATCGACGAATCATTCCGCAGCCTGCGCGATACCCTGCGTGAAGCCCGCGCCGGGAAGCTCGACCCGAACCGAGTCATCGAGTCATCGGTGGAGATACTGGTCGCCAGCGTCGCGCAGCGGCGCGAACATTGGCGGTTCATCGCGCGCGAACGCAACAGCGGGCTGAGCGTCTTGCGCTACGCCATCCGGACCGAGATCCGGTTGATCACCTCCGAGCTGGCGACCGACCTGGCCCGCTTCCCGCGGCTGCACGAGTGGACCACCGAGGACCTCAACGTCCTGGCGACCCTGTTCGTCAACGCGATGATCGTCATCGCCGAGGCGATCGAGGACGCGCAGAGCGCCGAGGCGCTCGAAGACATCCGGCGGATCGCCGTCAAGCAACTGCGGATGATCGCGATCGGCATCGCCGGCTGGAAGAGCACCCCTTAGCGGGCGCCCAGCCGCCGCATGCGCAGTGAACAGTCGGACACTGGCCGCATCACTCCGTCGTCTGGGTGATGTCCGGCGCCGCGTTCTCGTCGACGACCTCATACAGCGACTCACCGTCCTCGGGCGCTCCGTCGATCTGGCCCCGATGAGCGCGTCCGGGCGGACCGTCGGTCGGCACGCCCGCGCCCGGCATGTCGGGCGAGACGTCGGGTTCCTCCTCGGCGAGCCGGGCGTCCAGGGATTCCCCCTCGCGCTCTTCCCGCGCCGTCATGCCGAAGCGGTTGGCCTCGCTCCAGTCCTCGGGAGGGTCGACCACGATGTCACCGTCGTCGTTGTGGAGTTCGTCGGAGTCGGTACCTTCGCTCGCGTTCAGGGTGTCGCCGGGCCCGCCCTCCTCGGGGAAGTCCGCGGGGTCGACCTCGGCTTGCGGGTTTTCGCTCATGCGGGATCGGTTGCCCGCCGGGTAGGGGGGCTAAACGCTACCGCGGCGTGCGCCACATCGCCCACATGGTGGGACCACCGTCGGGCAACACCAACTCGCGGGTCACCGTGAAACCGAAACGTTCGTAGTACGGCACGTTTTCGGGCTTGCTCGATTCGAGATACGCCGGACAGTATTCGGCATCGCAGCGGTCAAGCCGGGACCGCATCAGGGCCTGGCCGAAGCCTTGGCCGCGGACGGACGGGTCGCTCCCGATGGCGGCCAGATACCAGTGCGGCTCTTCGGGATGCGTGCGCTTCATCAATTCCTGCACGCCGCGGGCCCTCGTCGCGCGCATGCCGAACACGCGCAGGAAAGTCGGGGTCATCGCCAGTTCGCCCAGGCGCGTCTCCCGCCAACGGTTGGGCGGATCCCAGAGTGCCGCCGCGCCGATGCCCGGGCCGTCGCAGGCCACCTCGACGCCGCCACAGCCCAGATGATGGTGTCGCGTCATCGTGCCGAAGACCCGGTGCAAGTTCGCGGTGCGCGCCCTGTCGTCGGGCAGCAGCCAGGTCATCACCGGGTCGTCGTAAAAGGCACGCGCCAGGGTGCGCGACAGTTCGCGGACATCGGCCTTCCGCGCAGGGCGCGCCTGGGGGGTCACCCGAGTCAGGTTAGCGGTTACCCGCATCCGGGGTGTCATCGCCGAACCGGTGGGTACGTTGTTTCGATGACCGGCGTTTCGCGTCGCGCATTCGGGCGGGCGGCCGCCGGTGCGGGCATGCTCGGCGCCGCCGGGCTCGGTGCCGGCTGCGGGCGGCCGGGCACCGACCACGCCGCGCCCGGTTCCCCACCACCGCCCGCGGCCAGGCCGGTGGGTCTGGTGCTCTCGCACGAGCAGTTCCGCACCGAACAACTCGTGGCGCAGGCCCAGGCGGCCGAACAGGCCGGCTTTGCCCACGTCTGGGCCAGCGACCACATCCAGCCATGGCAGGACAACGAGGGCCATTCGATGTTCCCGTGGTTGACCCTGGCGCTGGTCGGCAACGCCACCAACCGCGTCTCGTTCGGTACCGGCGTGACCTGCCCCACCTACCGCTACCACCCGGCCGTGGTGGCCCAGGCCTTTGCCTCGCTGGCCATCCTGTATCCCGGACGGGTGTTCCTGGGAGTCGGGACCGGGGAACGGCTGAACGAACAGGCGAGCACCAACGCGTTCGGCAACTACACCGAGCGCCACGACCGGCTGGTCGAAGCGATCAGCCTGATCCGACAGTTGTGGAGCGGATCACGAATCTCGTTCGCCGGTCGGTACTTTCAGACCAACGCGTTGAAGCTTTACGACACGCCCGCCAGCCCCACGCCGATCTTCGTGGCGGCCAGCGGGCCCAAGAGTGCGACGATGGCCGGCCAATACGGCGACGGCTGGATCGGTCAGGCACGCGACGTCACGAATCCGGCGCTGCTGGCGGCGTTCGGCGCCGGCGCGCGCGCCGCAGGCCGCGACCCGGGCGGCATGGGCAAGCGGGCCGAGCTGTTCGCCGTCGTCGGCGACGCCGCAGAGGCCGCCGCCGCGGCAAATCTGTGGCGCTTCACCGCCGGCGCCGTCGACCAGCCGAATCCGGTCGAAATCCAGCGCGCCGCGCAGGCCAACCCCATCGACAAGGTGCTGGCGAACTGGACGGTCGGAACCGACGCGACACCCCACGTCAAGGCGGTGCAGGCGATCCTGGACGCGGGCGCCGTCCCGTTTTTGCACTTCCCGCAGGGCAATCCGCTGACGGCCATCGAGTTCTACCGCACCAACGTCT
>NZ_LZJB01000259.1:0-32495 GCF_001666895.1 Mycobacterium sp. E3298 | reverse complement strand
CGGCGTCGACGGCGGTCTGGTCGAGTTCGAAGAGTTCGCGCAGCGCTTCGGCGTAGCTATCGCCGCCGGGGGCGCTGGCGAGTTGTTTGATCCGCACGGTCGGCGCGTGCAGCAGCTTGTCCACCACCCGCCGCACGGTGCGCGCCACCTCCTCGCGGTGGGCGCTCTGAAGGCCGGGCAGCCGGTTGTCCAGGCGCAGCAGCTCCGCCTCCACCACGTCGGCGGCGCGCTGGCGCAGCGCGGTCACCGTCGGGGTGACCTCGGCCATCCGCTGGCCGGCCAGGTAGGCGGCCACTTCGGCGGCCACGATGTGGCGCGCGGCGTGCACGTCGGACGCGGCGGCGTGCGCCGACGGCTCGTGCTGCACGCGGTCCACGTCGACGACCCACACACCGGGCAGGCCGGCGACCGCCGGATCCACGTCGCGCGGCATGCCCAGGTCGCAGATCACCAGCGGACGCGTCGACTCGTCGCGGCGGGCGGCGGCCAGCGCGTGGTGCACGTCGGCCAGCGTGATCACCGGGCTCACCGCGCCGGTGCAGCTGACCACGACGTCGGCGTCGGCGACCGCGTCGGCCAGCCGGTCGAGGGCCATCGCGTCGGCCTGCACACCGGATTCGCGGATCTTGCGGGCCAGCCGCTGCCCCCGGGACAACGACCGATTCAGGACGAGCACCCGCCGGACACCGGAGCGGGTCAGGTGGGCCGCGGCCAGGGCGCCCATCGCGCCGGCGCCGACCAGCGCGGCGGTCTTGCCCTCCAGGCCGCCCAGCCGGCGCTCGGCCATGTCGAGGGCGACCGACACCACCGAGGCGCCGGCCGCGTCGATCGCGGTCTCGGAATGCACCCGCTTGCCCACCGACAGCGCCCGTTGGGCCAGCTCGTGCAGCACCCGCCCGACGGTCCGATTGCCTTCCGCGGTGGCATACGCGCGGCGCACCTGGCCGAGCACCTGCTGCTCACCCACCACGGCGGAGTCCAGCCCGCTGGCCACCGCGAACAAGTGCTCGACGGCGGCCTCGCTGTACCGGACGTACGCGTATTTGGTCAGGTCCCCCATCGACATTCCGGAGTGATCCGACAGCACCTGCCCAATGGCCGCCAACCCGCCGTGGAACGCGTCCACCACTGCATAGACCTCGACCCGGTTGCATGTCGACAGCACCATCGCCTCGGTCACCAGCGGCGACTGCAACACTCGGTCGACGATCTTGCCCTGATCGGATTCGTCGATGCTGAGTTGTTCCAGGACGGAGACCGGCGCACTGCGGTGCGAAACCCCGAAGAGCAAGACGCTCACGGCAGCATCACCTGGCCAGCTCCCTTGCTTCCTCCAGTAACTGAACTGGTTTCCAAGGTAATCGTTTATCAGGTGGGCTACCAAATAATTGCCCGGTGGTCCTCATCTCCCCAGATCCGCGCGCAGCCGCGGCTCGTCGAGGTCCCAGTAGCTGTGCTCGCGGCCGTCGAGCAGGATCACGGGCAGCCGGTCACCGAATTCGGCCCGCAGCGCCGGGTTGCCGGCGGCCGGGCCGGCGTCGACGTCGGTCGTCGACAGGTCGAAGCCCAGCTCGGACGCCAGTTCCTCGAGCCGGTCGTGCACCCGCACGCAGAGGGTGCAGCCGTCGCGAGTCAGCAGTTCCACCTGCGGCCGTCGGGGGGCGTCGGTCATGGCCATCAGTCTGGCACCGGTGACTTGTGGGGACATCTGGCCGGCGTTACTTTCCGGTCATGGCCCTGCGAGTTGACCCGGCGGTGATGCAGAGTCACGCCGTTTCCACCGCCGGCGCGGCAGAGAACCTTTCGAGCCGCCTCGCTCAGCTGGACGATCAGGTGGGGCAGATGCTGGGCCGCTGGCAAGGCGCGTCCGGGACGGCGTATTCCTCCGCGTGGGAACTCTGGCATCGGGGCGCTCGCGAGGTTCAGCTGGGGCTGTCGATGTTGGCGCGCCTCGTGGGTGAGGCCGGCGAGGGCTATCAGGCCAACGAGGCCGGGTCCGCCGCGGCGGAGCGAGCGGTGCGCGGTGGCTGAGGCGTTTCGGGTGGATCCGCAGGCGTTGGCCGACTCGGTGCAGCGGATGGCCGACTTTCAGCGCTACGCCGAGGACATGATCACCGAAATCGATTCCCGCGTAACGCGTTTGCACACCACGTGGACGGGTGAGGCCGCGGCCGCGCACGCCGAGGCGCATCAGCACTGGGTGCGCGGCGAGGCGATGATGCGCGAGGCGCTGGCGCAGTTGAAGAAGGTGGCCGCGACCGCGCACGGCAACTACACCGGGGCGATGTCGACGAACCTCGGTATGTGGTCGTGACCAGATGGCGCCGCTGGCGTGTGACGCGACTGCGCTAGACCGCGCCGGTGCCACGGTGCTGGCCACCGGCGAGTCCATGGGATCGGTGATTTCGGCGTTGACGGCGGCGCTGGCCTGCAGCGCGGGCACGAGCTTCATGGCCACCGAGACCGCCGCGGGCGGCGGCACCATGGCAATGCTGTTGGCGGAGGCCACGCCAACACTCGACGATCAACGCGAGCAAAGCTCTCAGGAAGTCGACTCCGCCTACACCACAGATGCGAGCGGACATTGTCGAGTGTGCAGCTAGCTTCACGCTCGGCGCCGAGTGTGCGGCTAGCTTCACACTCGACAGCGCGGCATAGCCGAAGCCCCGCGGCACAACCGCCGGATAGGGTTGGATACCGGGACCCACTGGGTCGCCAGGCAACACAGCGATCTAGGAGGTTTGGCGATGACTTCCTCTGACCCCGTCGACGGAGACGTCAGTCGCGCTGACCTGGAGTCGCTGGCCGCCGACGCCAGCGCGGCCCGTGCGCTGGAGGACCTGCAAGCCGAAAAGGCCGCCACCGACGAGGACCGGCCCCAGCCGCCGATCGACCTGACCGCGGCCGCCTTCTTCGACGTCGACAACACCCTGGTGCAGGGCTCCTCGGCGGTGCACTTCGGCCGCGGGCTGGCCGCGCGCAACTACTTCACCTATCGCGATGTGCTCGGTTTCATCTATGCCCAGGCCAAATTCCAGGTCCTCGGCAAGGAGAACAGCAACGACGTCGCCGCCGGCCGTCGCAAAGCGCTCGCCTTCATCGAGGGCCGCTCGGTCGAACAGCTGGTGACGCTGGGCGAGGAGATCTACGACGAGATCATCGCGGACAAGATCTGGCCGGGCACTCGCGAGCTGACGCAGATGCACCTCGACGCGGGCCAGCAGGTGTGGCTGATCACCGCCACCCCTTACGAACTCGCGGCGACCATCGCGCGGCGGCTCGGCCTGACCGGCGCCCTGGGAACCGTCGCGGAGTCCGTCGACGGGGTGTTCACCGGCCGGCTCGTCGGCGACATCCTGCACGGGACCGGAAAGGCGCACGCCGTGCGGTCGCTGGCGATCCGGGAGGGCCTGAACCTCAAACGCTGCACGGCCTACTCCGACAGCTTCAACGACGTGCCCATGCTCTCGTTGGTGGGCACCGCCGTCGCGATCAACCCGGACGCACGCCTGCGCACACTGGCCCGCGAACGCGGTTGGGAGATCCGGGACTTTCGCACCGCCCGCAAGGCCGCCCGGATCGGGGTCCCGTCGGCGTTGGCGCTCGGTGCGGCCGGTGGTGCACTGGCCGCGGTGGCTTCCCGGCGGCAATCGCGCTGATAGGCTGCGCCGCTGAGACCTATTCGAGCGGAGAGCGACAGCGCTATGACAATCCCCAAGGGAGCCGAAGGGCTCATCGGCAGCCATTACCGGGCGCCGGATTACTTCCTCGTCGGCCGCGAGAAGATCCGGGAGTTCGCCCTCGCCATCAACAACGACCATCCGACGCACTTCAACGAGGCCGACGCCGCCGCGGCCGGATACGACGCGCTGGTAGCACCGCCCACGTTCCTCGCCATCGCGGGCCGGCGCGTGCAGCTGGAGATCTTCACCAAGTTCAGCATTCCGATCAACATCGCGCGGGTCATGCACCGCGACCAGAAATTCAAGTTCCACCGGCCGATCGTCGCAGGGGATAGGCTTTACTTCGACACCTATCTAGACTCGGTCATTGAGTCCCATGGCGCCGTGATCACCGAGATCCGTAGCGAGGTCACGGACGCCGAGGGCAAACCGGTCATCACCAGTACAGTCACGATGCTGGGGGAAGCCGCAAACAACGATGCCGACCACGAAGCAACCGTCGCGGCAGTCGCGTCCATATCAGCGGGAAAGTCCATATCAGCGGGAAAGTAGGTTCGAATCAATGACGTCACAGGGGGAAAGCGGTAGCACGCAACTGAAGCCGCCGGTCGAGAAGGTCCGGTCGCACTACGACAAATCGAACGAGTTCTTCAAGCTCTGGCTCGACCCGTCGATGACCTACAGCTGCGGCTATTTCGACGAGAATCCGGACCCCCAGAACCTGACCAAGACGCTGGAAGAGGCGCAGTACGCCAAGCGCAAGCTCGCGCTGGACAAGCTCAACCTCGAGCCAGGCATGACACTGCTCGACATCGGCTCCGGGTGGGGTTCGACGATGCGGCACGCGGTGGCCGAGTACGACGTCAACGTCATCGGCCTGACGCTCAGCGAAAACCAGTACGCCCACTGCGTGGCCGAGTTCGACAAGATGGACAGCCCCCGCCGCAAAGAGGTGCGGATCCAGGGCTGGGAGGAATTCCCCGGCGACGTACCGATCGACCGCATCGTGTCACTGGGTGCGTTCGAGCACTTCGCCGACGGCGCCGGTGACGCCGGGTACGAGCGGTACGCCACCTTCTTCAAGAAGTACTACGACCTGCTGCCCGACGACGGCCGCATGCTGCTGCACTCGATCGTGGTGCCGTCCGCCGAAGAGGGCAAGAAGATGGGCTTGCAGGTGAACATGACCCTGCTGCGGTTCATCAGCTTCATCCTCAAGGAGATCTACCCGGGCGGGAAGCTGCCTCAGGTCGACCTGGTCGACAAGTACGCGACCGACGCCGGTTTCAAGATCGAGCGCCACCACTTCATCGGCAAGAACTACGTCCCGACGCTGACCGCCTGGGGCGACGCGCTCGAGGCGCACAAGGAAGAGGCGATCGCGCTGAAGGGGCAGGAGACCTACGACATCTACCTGAAGTACTTGCGCGGCTGCTCCGACCTGTTCCGCGACGGCTACACCAACGTCTGCCAGTTCACGATGGTCAAGTAATTCGCCCGAAAAACGCCCCGGAAGCCATTGGCTCCGGGGCGTTTTCGCGTCGGCACCAAGCCGGATAGCGAACCGGGCGGGGCCGGTAAACGAAAAGCGTCAGCCGAAGAAGATGTTGCGACGGCCGGCGAGCAACCGGTACAGCGTCTGCTGGATGGTCTCGCGCACCTGATCGGTCAACTCGAAGGTGACCATCGGGTCCTCGGCGTCGGACGCGGCGTAGTCGTTGGTGTAGATCGGCTCGCCGAACGCGATGCGCCACTTCGACGGCAGCGGCACCAGGCCCGCCGGCCCGGCCAGCGGAAACAGCGGCGTGATCGGGAAGTAGGGCAGCCCGAAGAGCCGCGCCAGCAGCTTCACGTCGGTCAGCATCGGGTAGATCTCTTCCGAGCCGATGATCGAGCACGGGATGATCGGCGCCTTGGTGCGCAGCGCCGCGGTGACGAATCCGCCGCGGCCGAACCGCTGCAACCGGTAACGGTCCTCGAAGCGCTTACCCAACCCCTTGTAGCCCTCGGGGAACACGGCGGTGAGTTCGCCGGCGGCGAGCAGCCGGTGCGCGTCCGTGGTGCAGGCCATGGTGTGGCCGGCCTTGCGGGCGGCTTCACCCACGACGGGCAGGTCGAACACCATGTCGGCGGCGAGCAGCCGCAGGTCGCGCTGCGCGGGGTGCTCGTCGTGGACGGCGACCGACAGCATCAACCCGTCGAACGGCAAGACCCCGGCGTGATTGGCCACCACCAGTGCGGCGCCCTCGCTGGGCAGGTTTTCGACACCGCTGACCTCCACCCGGAACCACGACCGGAAGAAGAACCTCAGCAACGGCCGCACGATCGCGCTGTTGAAGTGCGGATCGAAACCGAACTCGTCGACGGTGTAGTCGCCGGTGAGCCGCTGGCGCATGAACCCGGCCACTGCGGCCACGCGCTGGGCGAGGTCGTTGAGCGGCACCTCCGACGAGCCGGCGCCGGCCGCACGCCGATGCTCATCGATCTCGCGAACGACGGCGGCGATCTGCTCGGCCGACGCCCGACCATTCGGATCCGAGAGCAAGGAGGGATGCTGGCGGGCGGACTCCGCGCGCTGATCGGCTCTCCGGCGTGCTGCTACCCGACCCCGATTCGTATGCAGCGGAATAACATTCGCTCTGCTTTCACCCGCCACGATTCCTACCTGACCCCACCCCACGGAATTGGATTTCGGCTGCCCCAGCGCTGAGCTAGGGATATGGCGCGACCTTCCAAGGAGCGTACCCGATGCGGATCGATAATGGGAGTCATGCCGCGGCCGCGAACGTAGTCGTCGAAGGCCTCGGCGGTCGTCCATTTCGGCTGATAGCCCAGCTCCGTCCGCATCCGGGTGGTGTCCATGACGCGGCCGTAACTCAGGTAGGCGAACTGATCGCGGCTGATCTCGTTGTAACGGTTAGCCCGTCTCAACGAATCGAGCGCCCACACGCCAAAACCGGGCACTGGCAACGGAATCCGGCCGGCCCGGCGGATCGCTTGCGACAGCATGATGATGCCGTCGGCGCCGATGTTGAACGTGCCGGCCTTGCCGGCCATCGCCGCGCGATCCAGCGCGCCCAGCGCATCCTGCTCGTGGAGCAACTGCAGCCGCGCGTCGCGGCCGAACATCGTCGGCACCAACGGCCCGGCCAGGTACCGCGACAGCGTGGTGTCCATCGCGGGTCCGATCATGTTGGCCAGCCGCAGGATCGTCACCGCGATATCGGGCCGGCGACGCCCCAGTCCGCGGGCATAGGCCTCGATGTCCAGGCTGTCCTTCGCGAAACCGCCGCGCAAGGGCCGGCGGCTCGTGCTGTCCTCGGTGAACATCACCGGATCGTGCGCGCTGGACCCATACACCTCAGACGTCGACTTGAGCACCACGCGCCGCACCGAGGGCGCCTTCTGACAGGCGGCGAACAGCTGCATCGCACCCATCACGTTGATTTCCTTCAACGCCGCGGTGCCCCCGGACCGCGGGGCGTACGACGCCGCGGCCGCGTGCACCACGGTGTCCACCTCGCCGTTGCGAATCACTTTGGCGATGAACGGGTTACGGATGTCGGCGCGGACGAACTCCGCGCGCCCCATCCGGCGGAGCATGTCCTTGCTGGGCGCGATCGCGTCCACGGCGATGACCGCGTTGATCATCGGGTTCTGCGCGAGCCGGGCCGTCAGGTAGCCGCCCAGGAACCGGCACGCACCGGTGACCAGCACCACCTTGGGGTAGTGCACCGTGTTGCTCGCGGTGTCGCCGGTTCCGGCGCCATCCCCACTCGACTGATCCACCCAAACAGCCTATCGACTCGGCAGAGACCGCAGCGGATGCCGCGGGCGGGCCTACTTGCCGAGTTTTCTGCGCTGCACCCGAGTGCGGCGCAACAACTTGCGGTGCTTCTTCTTCGACATGCGCTTGCGCCGCTTCTTGATTACTGAACCCATGAACTCCGCTATCTGACCCGTGACCTGTTTGCAGGATTGACCCGGACACTTTACCCGGCGGGACGCACCGAACACCAAACGGCGTCGGCGACCACCGAGCGAAGAGCGAAGTGCGGTTTCGGGTCAGCCCGCGTCGAAGTAAGACGTCTCCAGCATGTCGTGCACCGCCTTGGCGTGCACCCGGAAAGACCGCCCGACCCGGACCGCGGGCAGCTCGCCGTTGTGCACCAGCCGGTACACCGTCATCTTGGAGACCCGCATCAACGCGGCCACTTCGGCGACGGTCAAGAATTGTGTCCTGCCCTGCTGGCCCTCGCCGGAACCGGTGTCCCGCTTACCAGCAGAATCGCGCGCCGATGGCCCGTTCGTAGACGTCATCGCAACCCAATCGTGTCAGGCACCCGCAATGCCAGCGGCTTCCCCTCCGCTGGCACCCACACGTGCATACAAAGAGGAGAATAGCGGGACTAATGGGGTTACTGGTACTGGTGGGGGACAATCAGTTCAAATTTCTTGGATTACTCCGATGTAATTCTTAGCTGCTCAGAGCGCGTTTTGGCGGCCTGAACGGCCGCGTCGACGGCCGTCCGCAGGCCGCCCCGTTCCAGTTCCCGCAGCCCCGCGGCGGTCGTGCCGCCGGGTGAGGTGATGGTCGCCCGCAGCTGCGTCGCCGTGGCGTCCACGCGCAGCCCCGGGGTCTCGCCCTCCCCCGGCCGCCCGTCGGCGTCCATCCGTTCCAGCAGCATGGCCGCGGATCCGGCCATCGTCTGCGCCGTCAGGTCGGTGGCCACCTCCCGGCTCAGCCCGGCGGCCACCCCAGCGTCGATCAGCGCCTCGACCATCAAGAAGAAGTAGGCCGGGCCTGACCCCGACAGCGCGGTCACGGCGTCCATCTGGGCCTCGGGCACGGTCAGCACGCCACCGACGGAGTCGAACAGGGCCGATACCCCCTCGAGTTGCGGGGCGGTGACGAACCGGCCCGTGGCCAGCGCGGTCACCCCCGCGCCG
Source organism: Mycobacterium sp. E3298 (assembly GCF_001666895.1). Classification (NCBI taxonomy): domain Bacteria; kingdom Bacillati; phylum Actinomycetota; class Actinomycetes; order Mycobacteriales; family Mycobacteriaceae; genus Mycobacterium; species Mycobacterium sp. E3298. Next base: position 23,862 of record NZ_LZJB01000259.1, on the reverse strand, counting down.
ACGAGCGCCGCCGCGTTGGGCATCGCCCGGACCACCGGTGTCCCGGCGGGCAGCTTCGATTCGAAATACGAGATGCCGATGCCCGCCGCGACGGTGACGAACACCTGCTCGGCGGTGTCGCTCTCGGACGCCGCCGCGGCCCGGGACAGCTCCGCCAGCACCGGCTCCACGTCGGTGGGCTTCACCGCGACCACCACGAAGGACGCGTTCTCCGCCGCGTCGGCCACCGAGGTGATCAACACCGAATAGGTGTCGGCCAGGTACTGGGCGCGCTCGGGCACGCGTTCGGCCACCACCAGGTCTTTGACCTGCCGGCCCGCGCGCAGCAGACCCGACAGCAGTGCCTCCCCGATGCTGCCGCCACCGATGATCGCGATTCTTGCCATGCCCGACAGCATCGCAGACACCGGCGTCTAACCAGCGGCAGGGACCAGCGCCAGTTGACGGGCTTGCACCACGAGGCGGCCCAGGCTGTCGACGACGGTGTGGTCCTCGTCGAACCAGTCGTGCCCGATCTCCGTGCAGGTCGCGATGATTCGCAGCCACCCGTCGGCGGGCAGCCCGCGCAGGAAGGCGGTCAGTTGGACGGTGGGCGCCCAGCCGGTGCGTTCCACGGCGAAGGTCACCGGCGCCGACAGATCCCCGCACATCAGCGCGAACAGGGCGTCCGGGGCGACGTCGCGGGGGCGCGCCCACATCTGGATCACCGGCGGGCCCCCGTCGGCCGTCGGACCCAGCGTCGACAGCACCGGTCGGACGTCGCAGCCCTCGCCGAGGTGCACCAGGCCGGCCAGCGGGTGGCCCGGCCCGATCGGGGCGATGTCGTCGGGCGGCTCGGGCGCCATCAGGTCCACCACCGGGTTGGCCGACAGCAGGGGCTTGGCGTCACCGTCGGGCGGAAAGTGTTCGGGCTCGCCGAGGTTGACTACGGCGTGCACGGCGGTCCGATCACCCTGGGTGAGCTCGACGTCGACGACGCTGATGCGGCGGCCGCGCTTGCGGATCGACGTCACCAGGTGCATCGGCCCCGGATCCGGGGCCCACAGGAAGCTCGCCGACACCGCGACCGGCTGCTGAACCGGTTCGAACTCGCTCGACGGCCCACCGCAGGCGGTGCGGGCGGCATTGGCGCAGAGCGCCAGCATGGCGCCGCCGTGCACCTTGGGACCGATGGTCCAGTGCTTGTCGAGCTCGCCCTCGAAGACGCCGGGGCCGACCTCCCGCAATGCCATCGCGGTGGTGAATAACGCGTTCATGGTCTCCTGGGTCTGTCAGCGCAGCAGGTGCGTGCGGGCGAACTGCAGCGATTCGGCGAGCATGCTCTCGCGCTCATTGGCTGAACGCGCGCTGGACGTGGAAACTTCCAGGATGACGTGGCCGGCGAAGTGGCTGCCGGCCAGCATCTGGCACACCTCGGCGGTGGGCTGGGTGCCGCGCCCGGGCACCAGGTGCTCGTCGGCGGGCAGGCCGCTGCCGTCGCACAGGTGCAGGTGCACCAATCCGCCGCCCATCCGCTGTGCCATGTCCAGCGAGTCGCTGCCCGCGGTCGCGGTGTGGGACAAGTCCAGCGTGTAGTGGGCGTGGTTGCCGTCCAGCGGGTCGTAGGAGGGTGCGAACGCCGAGATCGCCGGGCCGGGGCCGCCGCCCCGCCTGCGCATCCGCTCCAGCGATTGGCCCGAGCCGAAGAACCGGTCCGCCCGGAACGGGAACATGTTCTCCACCGCGATCAGCACGTCACTCGAGGCTTCCAGCTCGGCGACCTGGTCGCTGAACCCCTCGGCGTAGCGCCGCTGCCAGCGAAACGGCGGATGCACGACGACGGTCTGCGCGCCGAGTTGTTCGGCGGCCCGCACGCTGCGGTCCAGCTTGGGGATCGGGTTGGCGCCCCACACCCGCTGCGAGATCAGCAGGCAGGGCGCGTGCACGGACAGCACCGGGACGCGATAGCGCCGGGACAGCTTTTCGATGGCGTCGATGTCCTGGCTGACCGACTCGGCCCACACCATCAGCTCGACGCCGTCGTACCCGAGCCGCGCGGCGTACTCGAACGCGGCCTCGGCCCGCAATGGGTACACCGAAGCCGTTGAGAGTCCGACTTTGATAGCTGGGCGCAACGGTCTGTGTGGTCCCCGGTCCGCCTAGCCCGACTGCAACGACAGCGCCAACGGGCCCAGGGTGATCAGCGCCCCCACCGCGACCGCGATCAATGTGCTCGCGATGTCCTCGGTCTTGCGCACCACCCGGACGCCGACGACCAGGCCGAGGATCACCAGCACCGAGAGCACCAGCGCCACGATGCTGTTCCAGCGCCACAGCTCGTCGAAGGCGACGAACAGGCCGGCGCCGAAGGCCACGGCCAGGATCGACTGGAAGACGACCAGGCTGCCGCGCCACAACGCCTCGAACCTGCCCGGGCCCGCGTGGGCGTCGGTCGCCGTGGCCACCCCCTCGGTCGCGCCGTCGGGGTGGTCCTCGTCGCGCTCCTCGTGCGGCAACAAGCCGGCGGCGAACGGGTCCTCCGCGTCCTCTTCGTCCTCGTCGGCCTCGGTCTGCAGGTAGGAGCGCACATAGGCGGAATCCTCCAGCGCGGGCTCGGCGTCGCGGACCTCCGAATCCATCACGTCCACCGGCAGATCGGTGTAGTGGTCCAGCGGATCGGGATTCATGTCCTCGGCGCCCGATTGCCCGATGCCGTTGGTCTCCCCCGCCTCGCCGTGGCTCAGCGGGCGCGGGTACGCGCTGCGCTCGGGGCCGGAGGCCTTCTTGGGCTGAGACGGCGACTTGGGCCAACGCGGCTCGGGCTGCGACCAGTACGCGGCCGCGGGCTTGTCTTCGGTTTGCTGCTCGGCCTCGGTTTCCTCGGCGGCCGGCCGTTCGGCCGTGCGCGGGTCCTCGTCGTCGTCACGGATGATCGGGATCTCACCGGTCAGCTCGGCGACGGTGACCGCGTCGCTATCGCCGCGCCGCCTGCGCCTGCGCCGCGTGACCGCGGGGGCGCCGATGGTTCCGTTCCTGGCCAGAAGTTCGGCCACCGAGATCGGCCGAGTGCCGGGGCTCTCGGTCTCGGAGTGTGGTCCGGTCATGCTTTGTCGCCTCTCGATCGGTTGCCGTCCCGATCACCTGCCTGGCCTCCAGCATCGCGCACGGATCGCTTCATGAGGGGCGTTCCGTCGGCTTCGCTGTCGAGTTTGCGCAAGATGAGACCTTCCCGTAACGCCCACGGGCAGATATCCACCGATTCGATCGACAGCGCTCGCATACTCGCCTCCGCCACCAGCGCACCCGCCACGATCTGTGGCGCGCGCTCGGCGCTCACCCCTTCCAGTTCTGCCCGGTCAGCGGTCGTCATCCTAGAGATGAAAGATATGAGTTGCCTGAGGCCGTTTGCTGTGAGCGTCCTCTTCACCCGCGGTCCTGCAGCCGACGGCGCCGCGCCCGTCAGCCGCGCGAGCGAGCGAAACGTCTTCGACGTCGCCACCGCCAGGTCGGGCGCGCCGGCGTCGAGCACCTGCTCGCTGGCCTCGGCGAGCTCGGCGTCCAGCCAGTCCCGCAGCATCCCGACCCTGCGCCGCCCGGGCGGGTCGTCGGGTAGCCATTCGCGGGTCAGCCGGCCGGCGCCCAGCGGCAAAGACAGCGCCACCTCGGGCTCCTCGTCGACGCCGCTGGACATCTCGAGCGAGCCGCCGCCGATGTCGAGGTTGATGATCCGCCCCGCGCTCCAGCCGTACCACCGGCGCACCGCCAGGAAGGTCAGCCGCGACTCGTCGACCCCGCTGAGCGCCTCCAGCTCGACGCCGGTTTCCTTGCGGACGCGGGCGAGCACGTCGTCGGAGTTCACCGCGTCGCGCAGCGCCGAGGTGGCGAACGCCATCAGCTCGGCGCACCCGGAGCTGTCCGCGATCTTGGCGAACTCGTCGATCGTGGAGATCAGCTTCTCGGCGCCGCGCTTGGTGATCTTGCCCGAGCTGTCGATCGACTCGGCCAATCGCAGCGTGGCCTTCGTCGAACTCATGGGCGTGGGATGCCCGCCACGGTGCGCATCAACCACCAAGAGGTGAACCGTGTTGCTGCCCACGTCGAGCACGCCCAATCGCACGGGAAACAACCTAGTCGGATACGGGTGGGCCGCGCGTTGCGGCCCGCTGGGGACGTTGCCGATCTTGATCCGTCGGGCCCCGAGTGTCAGCGGGCCGAAGAGCCGGTTTTGTCGACTAACGTGGACGCCGTGGCGAATTCCTACCCTGAGCCGGGACACGAGGTCGAACTGGACTTCGCCCGTGAGTGGGTGGAGTTCTATGACCCGGACAACCCCGAGCACCTGATCGCGGCCGACCTCACCTGGCTGCTGTCGCGGTGGACTTGCGTGTTCGGCACGCCCGCCTGCCACGGCACGGTGGCGGGCCGCCCGGACGACGGCTGCTGCTCGCACGGGGCGTTCCTGTCCGACGACGACGACCGCGCCCGGCTCGACGACGCCGTGCAGCAGCTGACCGACGAGGACTGGCAATTCCGCGAAAAGGGCTTGGGCCGCAAGGGGTATCTGGAGCTCGACGAGCACGACGGGCAGCCGCAGTACCGCACGCGCAAACACAAGGACGCCTGCATCTTCCTGAACCGGCCCGGCTTCCCCGGCGGCGTCGGATGCGCCCTGCACAGCAAGGCCCTCAAGCTCGGCGTCGCGCCGCTGACCATGAAGCCCGACGTCTGCTGGCAGCTGCCGATCCGGCGCAGCCAGGAGTGGGTGACCCGGCCCGACGGGACCGAGATACTCAAGACCTGGGTCACCGAATACGACCGCCGCGGTTGGGGTTCCGGCGGCGCCGACCTGCACTGGTACTGCACCGGCGACCCCGGCGCCCACGTCGGCGCCAAGCAGGTGTGGGAGAGCATGGCCGACGAGCTCACCGAGCTGCTCGGCGCCAAGGCCTACGCGGAGCTGGCGGCGATGTGCAAGCGCCGCGGCAAGTTGGGGCTCATCGCGGTGCATCCGGCTACTCGGCTCGCCGAGTAGCACCAGTCTTGTTGTAGGACAAGAGCATTCGCTGCGCGCTGGCGTGCAGGTACGCCTCGACCGCCGCGGCGGCCCCCGCCTCGTCGCCCGCCAGCACGGCCTCGGTGATCGCGCTGAGGCCGGCCACCACGGGCGCGGCGTCGTCGTAGGCGGCGGTCAGTTCGTGCTCCCGGCCGCCGAAAGCGTCCTCGACCCAGCGATACAGCAACACCAGCGCACGGTTGCGGCTGTGCTGGATGAGCGTCCGAAAGTAGGCGAGGTCGGCCGCCTGGCGCGCCTGGACGCTATCGGCGTCGCGGACCGCCGCCAACGCGGCGCGCAGCGCCTCGGCATCCTCGGGCGCGCCCCGTCGCGCGGCCGACCGGCCGATCAACGGCCCCAAGGCGGCCCGGATCTCGAACAGTTCCACGAGGAACTCCGGCCCCAGCTTGCGGACCAACGCCTCGACGACCGCGGGGTGGGTGAGCCCGTGCGGGTCGGCGACCACGTTGCCGCTGCCGTGCCGGGTCTCGATCAGCCCCATCTCCTGCAGCCGGGCCAGGCCTTGGCGCAGCGACGTGCGGTTGACACCGAGCTGTTCGGCCAGGTCCCGCTCGGGCGGCAGGGCCGTACCCGGCGGAAACGCGCCGTCGAGGATCGCGTCGGTGATCGACGCGGCGATCTGTTCATCGACGCGCTGGCGGTCGGGCGGGCGCAGCGGACTTGACTGGTTCATTGGCTCAACCAATATAGTGGACGCATCCACGGAAGGTGAGCAATGGACGGCGACACGCGATTGGCGGCGGCCCCACGCTGGCGCGGCAAGGCCGGCCGCCTGGAGGTCTGGTACGCCACCCTCTCGGATCCGGCGACGCGCGCCGGGCTGTGGGTGCACTGCGAGACGGTCGCCCCGCTCCGGGGCGACGCCTACGCGCACGGCTGGGCCACCTGGTTCCCCGCCGACGGCCCGCCCCGCACCGAGCGGTTCGGTCCCGCGCCCGCCCAGCCCCCGTCCGGCCCCTGGTGGTTCGACGCCGCGGGCGCGCGGGTGGGCGACAAACAGCTGACCGGGCGCGCCGGCTCGCTCGCCTGGGACCTGTCCTGGGCCGAAACGGGCGCACCGCTGTGGACGTTTCCCCGCGCGGCCTGGGACCGCGAGCTGCTGCCGGGCGCCCAGGTCGTCCTCGCCCCCACCGCCGACTTCGCCGGCTCGCTCACCGTGGCCGACACCGCCTTGCGCCTCGAGGGGTGGCGCGGCGGGGTCGCCCACATCTACGGGCACGGCAACGCCAAGCGCTGGGGATGGGTGCACGCCGACCTCGGCAACGGCGATGTGGTGGAGGCGGTCAGCGCCGTCTCGCACAAGCCGGGGTTGCGCAGGCTGGCCCCGCTGGCGTTCGTCCGGTTTCGCATCGACGGAAGGGATTGGCCCGCAGGTCCATTGCCGTCACTGCGGATGCGGACCACCCTCGGCGTGGCGCACTGGCAGCTGGAGGGACGCATCGGCGGCCGGCGGGTGCTCATCCGGATCGACCAGCCGGCGGAGAAGTGCGTGAGCCTGGAATACACCGACCCCGACGGCGGCAGGGCGGTGTGCACGAACACCGAACAAGCCGACGTCCACATCGAGATCGACGACCGGCAATGGTCGGTGCTGGGCACCGGGCACGCCGAGGTGGGCCTGCGCGGCGATGCGGCGCCGGATGTCAACGAAAGGATCCCGACATGAGCTTTCTGCTCGACCCACCACTGCTGTTCGCCTCCGGCGTGCTCATTGAGCGGCGGCTGCCCGCCGACCAGCGCGACGTTGCGGAGGCCGCCACCCTGGGCGTCTTCTTCGGCGGGTCATTCGGGCTCTACAACAACGTGCCCGGCCTCGGGGTGCTGTGGCGCCCCTTCCGCGCCCGCAACGGCCGCGACTTCATGTGGAACAGCGGCATTTTCCGCGTGGACACCGCCAAGGCGGAGTGGCCCCTGCACGCTGCGGCGGGCGCCATCTTCGCCACCTACCCGTTCTTCATCAAGCTGGGCCGCCGCCTCGCGCGGCTGATATGAGCCTGGTCGGCTCGTTCGGCACCGCGCTGCTGCCCGAGGAACTCGGCGGCCCGGCGGCCTCCGAGCTGACGCAGCGCGTCGAGCGCTACCTGCGGCAGCTGCCGACGACGTCACGGGTGGCGGCGCGTGCCGGGCTGCTCACGCTGGCCGCGGCCAGCTACGTCACCACCGGCCGGTCGATGTCGCGGCTCGGCCCCGACCGACGCGAGCAGGTGCTGCGCCGGGTCGCCGCGCTCAGTCCGGACGCCGGCGCGGCCGTCGAGGCATTGAAGGCGATCGCGTTGCTGGCCAACGGCGCGGAAACCTATGCGCCCGAGCTTCTTTCGCACGCGAGCCAGCACGGGACGGCACGGCCAGATTCGGCGTTGAACATCGCCTCGTCGGCCGAGAGCCGCTCCGTCGTCACCGCCGACGCGGTGATCGTGGGGTCCGGCGCCGGCGGCGCGATGGTGGCCCGCTCCCTGGCGCGGGCCGGACTGGACGTCGTCGTCCTCGAGGAGGGACGCCGCTGGACCGTCGGGGAATTCCGGACCACCCATCCGATCGATCGCTATGCCGGGCTGTACCGCGGGGCCGGCGCCACCGTCGCCCTGGGGCGCCCGTCGGTGGTGCTGCCCATCGGCCGGGCGGTCGGCGGCACCACGGTGGTGAATTCCGGCACCTGCTACCGCCCGCCGCCGGCGGTGCAGCGGCGCTGGCGCGACGACTTCGGGCTCACCCTGGCCGATCCCGACCGGCTGGGCGAGCGCCTCGACGACGTCGAGCGCACGCTGCAGGTCGCCCCGGTGCCGCTGGAGATCATGGGCCGCAACGGCCGGCTGCTGCTGGACGCCGCCGCCACGCTGGGCTGGCGGGCGGCGCCCATTCCGCGCAACGCACCGGGCTGCGAAGGGTGCTGCCAGTGCGCGATCGGGTGCCCGCGCAACGCCAAGTTCGGCGTGCACCTCAACGCGCTGCCGCAGGCGTGCGCGGCGGGCGCGCGGATCATCTCCGAGGCCCGCGTCGAGCGGGTGCTGCACCGGCGCGGGCGCGCCCGCGGCGTGCGGGCCCGCCGGCCCGACGGCACGGCACTGGACGTCCTGGCCGACACCGTCATCGTGGCGGCCGGCGCCACCGAGACGCCGGGATTGTTGCGGCGCAGCGCTTTCGGCTCGCACCCGCGACTCGGCCGCAACCTGGCGCTGCATCCCGCGACGATGCTCGCGGGGCGCTTCGAGGACGACGTCGTCGCCTGGCACGGGGTGCTGCAAAGCGCCGCGGTACACGAGCTGCACGAGTCGCACGGCGTGCTGATCGAGGCCACGTCCACCCCGCCCGGAATGGGCTCGATGGTGTATCCCGGCTACGGCGCCGAGCTGCTCGGCTGGCTGGACGCCGCGCCCCGGGTGGCCACGTTCGGCGCCATGGTGGCCGACCGCGGTGTCGGGTCGGTGTCCACGGTGCGCGGTGAGACGCTGGTGCGCTACAACATCGCCCCCACCGACGTCGGCAAGCTCGTGGTGGCGATCGAGGCGATGGGCCGGCTGTTGTTCGCCGCCGGCGCGACCGAGGTGCTCACCGGTCTGCCCGGCGCGATGACGGTGACGTCGCTGCCCGCCCTGCGGGATGCGTTGCGGCGCAGCGATCCCCGAAGCCTGCACCTGGCCGCCTTCCACCCGACCGGCACGGCCGCCGCGGGCGCCGACGATCAGTTGTGCCCGGTCGACGAGGCGGGGCGGTTGCGCGGCGTGGACGGCGTGTGGGTGGCCGACGCCTCGATCCTGCCGAGCTGCCCGGAGGTCAACCCGCAGGTGTCGATCATGGCGCTGGCGCTGGGCGTGGCCGACGAGGTGATGGGTGCCCGGTGATCGTCGCCATCAACGCCGGCCGAAACGTACGCCCGGGCCGGGCGGCGTCGACGCGGGCGTCCGGTAGAGCACGCGGAGCCGCCCTCGCCTCCGGGGCGTTCGTCGTCCAGGCCGCGGGCACCGACAGCGGACCGAGTGAATCCGCGTCACCCATCCCGGCGGACGGGGCACCGACCCCGCACGCCGGGTGAAACGGCCATGCGGGCCGCGCGTTTGGGTCTGTCGGCATGTCCCTCATCCGGCGCCGGAAAGCGTTTGGGCCCAATCCAATAGCCCATCCACGTCGAGCTGGGGCTCAATCCCGGCGGTACCCGCGAGCCCCGGCGCGGCCAGCGGAGCCCCCAATGCGCCGGTCGGGCTGGGTATCGGCGTGACCGTGGCGATGCTGACGGTGCCGAAGACGTTGGTGATGGACGCGCCCGCGGGGCCGGCGATGGCGGTGGCCGTGTTGCCGATGGTCTGGACCGCGACCTGTTCCGCCCCGACGACGGGGAGTGTGGCGGAGCCGTTGACGAGGGTGACCAGGACCTCCTGGAACGATCCCGGGGTCAGGACGAGCGGGCTGGACCCGGCGGTGACGTCGACGCCGCCAGGGACCAGAACACCACCCTCGGAACAGTCGATCAGCGTGTGAATTGTGCTGCCGGGGTTGACGATAACGGATCCGAAGCTGATGAGGTTGGTGCCGGAGCCCGTGATGGTGATCGAGCCGCTGTTGAGGTACATGCCCGTGTTGGTGCCGATGGCGATGGTGCTGCCCGGTGGGGCGGTGACCGTTTCGCCTGGCGCGACGGGCGTGGCGGCGGTGGCGGTGTGCATCGTGGCATTGGCCGAAGCCAGCTGCCGGGTGGCGTTGCCGGTGGCCTGCGCCGCCAGCGTCTGGGCGCCCTGCCCGGCCGGGTTCGTGGTCCGCGGCGGCTCGTCGAACGGGGTCAGCCTGCTGGCGATCTCGCAGGCGGCGGAATAGCCGTACATCGCGCTGGCGTCTTCGACCCACATCTGCAGGTATTGAGCCTCGGTGGCCGCGATCGCCGGGGTGTTCTGACCGAAGAAGTTGGTCGCGATCAGCGCCAGCAATTGCGCCCGGTTGGCAGCGATCACCGGCGGCGGCACGGTCATCGCAAACGCCGCCTCGTACGCGGCCGCCGCCGCGTAGGCCTGCACGCCGGTCTGCGCGGCCTGCGCGGCGGCGCTGGACAGCCACTGCACGTAGGGTGTGGCCGCCGCCGTCATCAGCAGCGACGACGGGCCGGACCATGCCTGGCCGGTCAGACCCGCCAGCTCGGTCGCGTAGCCGGCCGCGGTGGATTCCAGCTGCGCGGCCAACGCTTCCCAACCCGCCGCGGCCGCGAGCATCGGCCCCGCCCCGGGCCCGGAGTACATCAGCCCGGAGTTGATCTCCGGAGGCAGCGACGCAAAGTCCATGTCGGCAGTCCTCTCCGCGGCGGGCGGGCCCGATTTTCAACAGCCATAGAATAATTTTTCAACGGCGATAGAATAACGTGCCTGGCGGTCGAGTACCAGCAAATGTCGTAAACGGCGCGTGACAATCAGGCCGCAGGCGGCCGCCGCGAAATGCCCGGGAAGCTAGGCGGTTACGTCTGCGGATCCGGCGCGGCCGCGTGCCGCGGCTGGTGCAGCAGCGCACGAACCAGCGGGCGCGGCCCGACGGACCGAAGCATCTGGCTGGCCGGGCGGACCCGGACCCGCTTCGGCCACCAGAACCAGCGGCCCATCAGCGTCATGATCGACGGCGTGATCAGCGTCCGAACGACGAAGGTGTCGAACATCAGACCGATACCGATCGTCGTACCGAACTGACCGATCGCCCGCAGATCGCTGGAGAGCATCGCGGCCATGGTCACGGCGAACACCACACCGGCCGCGGACACCACCGGGCCCGTCACGCCGACGCCGCGGATGAGTCCGGTGTTCAGGCCGGCCCCGATCTCCTCCTCGATCCGCGACACCAGCATCAGGTTGTAATCAGACCCCACCGCCAAGAGCACGATCAGCGCGAATTCCGTTGCCACCCAGTGCAACTGGAAGTGGCCCAGATGCTGCCAGATCAGCGTCGAGAATCCGAACGCCGCTCCCAGCGACAGCACGATCGTGCCGACGATGACGCCCGCCGCGACCAGAGCGCGGGTGACGATCACCATGATGATGAAGATCAGCACGATCGACGCCACCGCGGCGATCAGCAGGTCATACCAGGCGCCGGTGGCGATGTCGTTGAATGTCGCGGCGGTGCCGCCGAGGTAGATGTCGGCGTTCTCCAGCGAGGTGAGCTTCAGCGCCTCCTTGGCCGCGTTGCGCTCTTGCTCGACGGACTTGATGCCTTCCGCGGTTGCCGGGTCCAGGGAGTGAGTGATGATGAAGCGCGCGGCCTTTCCGTCGGGCGACACCATCAGGCTCAACCCGAACTGGAAATCGGAGTTCTGGAAGATCTCCGGCGGCAGGTAAAACAGGCTCTCCACCCGAGCGTCGTTGAACGACTTACCCATCACAGCATTGGTGTCGGTGAGCCGGTCGAACTGGTCGATCAGACTGTCGAACGAGCTGTAAATGGTCAGCGTCGTATCCCGGATCGCCTTCGACACGGCGATGTTCTCCGGAATGATCGCCAACAATTCGCGCGTGGCCGCGGCCGTGTTGGTGAGATCGCCGGTGAGGGCGTGGAACTTCTCGGCGAGCTGATCAAACCCGTCCAAGGCGTCGAACAGGCTACGCAGCGACCAGCACATCGGGATGTCGTAGCAGTGCCTCTCCCAGTAGAAGTAGCTGCGGATCGGTCGCCAGAAGTCGTCGAAATCGGCGATGTGGTCGCGAATTTCGTCGGTGATGGCGGCGGTCTCCGCCGTGGTTTTTGCGCTGTCGTCCGTCGCGTTGGCGAGCTTCTGGGTGATCGCGTACTGGCGTTCCAGCAGGGAGATCTGGGTGTCGAGGAACCCGGTGATCTTCTTGATGTCGCCGACGCGGTCTCTCAGGTAGTTGAGGTTGTCACGGATCGGCGCGGTTTGCACGCTGAGCTGGAACGGAATTGACCCGTCTTCGATCGGTGGGCCGAGCGGTCGGGTGATGCTCTGCACCCGTTCGATGCCCGGCACCCGGAAGATGGCACCGGCAACCTTGTCCAGCACCAGCATGTCTCGGGGATTGCGCAGATCGTGGTCCGATTCGATCATCAGCAGGTCCGGGTTGAGACGGGCCTGGGTGAAGTGCCGGTCGGCCGCGTCGTAGGCCTGCACCGAGGCGGCGCTATGCGGCAGGTAGTAGAGGTCGTTGTAGCGCGGGGTGAAGCCCGCGAGACCAAGGGCGCCAACGATCGCAAGAATGACGGAAATGGCGAGGATGGGCGCCGGCCAGCGCACGATGGCCGTCGCCAGGCGGCGCCACCGGGTGTAGTTGAACTTGCGCTTGGGGTCCAGAAGACCGAAGCCACTGGCGACCGCGATGAGAGCGGGCGTCAGCGTGACCCCGGCCGCCACCACCACCAGCAGACCGATCGCGCACGGGAACGCCAGCGAACTGAAGTAAGGCAGCCGGGTGAACTTCAAGCAGGCCAGCGCCCCAACAATGGTCAGACCCGAGCCCAGGACCACCTTGCTGACACCGGCGAAGGTGTCGTAATAGGCGGCTTCCCGGTCCAGACCGCGTTCACGGCCCTCCTGGTAGCGGCCCACCATGAAAATCGCGTAATCGGTACCCGCCGCGATCGCGAGTGAGGTCAGCAGGTTCACGGCGAAGGTCGACAACCCCATGACGCCGGTTTCGCCCAGCAGCGACACCACGCCGCGGCCGGACAGCAGCCCAATGAAGAGGATGAACATGGTCAGCAACACGGTGCCGATGGACCGGTAAACGAACATCAGCATGATCGCGATGATGACGACCGTGATGATGGTGATCTTGGCCAGGCTCTTGTCACCGACAACGATCACGTCGGCGGTCAGCGCTCCCTGGCCCGCGACGTAGGCCTTGACGCCGGCGGGCGGCGTGGAGTCCGCGACGATCTTGCGCACCGCGGCAACGGATTCGTCGCCGACCGCCCCTCCCTGATCGCCTTTGAGGTTGACCTGGACGTAGGCGGCCTTATGGTCGTAGCTCTCCACACCTGAGGACGTGAAGCGCTGTCCCCAGAAGTTCAGCGCGTGCTCGACGTGTTCGTGGTCGGCCTGGATCTTTTTGACTAGGTCGTCGTAGAACCGGTGCGCGTCCGGGCCGAGCGGTTTATCACCGACCAGGGTGACCAGGACGAGGTTGTCGGAGTCGTACTCCTTGAACTTCTCGCCGATGTGCTTCATCCCGGTGACCGACGGTGCGTCGGACGGCGAGAGCGGAACGGAGATCTCCTCGGCAACCTTCTCCAACTGTGGGACGAAGACGTTGACGCCGACCGCGATCAGCACCCAGCAGACGACGATCGGCAGCGCCAGGACGCGGACGGCGCGGGCGATACGCGGCTTGTGCTCGACTTCGGTGCGTTGTGCGACGGGTATTTCGTCGGTGTCGCTGGTGTTGTCGGTCATGCGGACTTGTCCAGGCAGGAGACCTGCGCATTGCGCGTCTCGGCTTGCCGTTGATCGACCAACTTGCCGTCGACCGTGATCCGGCAGCCGATGGAGGGGCTGTCACCTTGCGCGACGACGTAGGCGAAGATGCCGGGCATCTGGGCGACGATCGTCGTCGACCACGGCAACGTGGTGAAGTTGGCCTTCTGCGGTTGCGCGTCGGCATCCATCCAGTTGACGACGCCGGTGGTCCCGGCTGGCCCCAGGATTTCGTAGACGGCGGTCTTGGCGGCGTAGGGCGGGGTCGCGTCCCGCGGATCGGGCTTGGGCAGGCCGGGTCCCGGGAAAACGCCGTTGAGGCGGTCCACCGCGACGCCGCCGATGATCACCGCCACCACCACGACCACGGGAACCCATGCCCGCTTGAGAAGCGTCAACACCGTTCCCCCCGATCACGGTCGACCAATGGGCTGATGCTAAGACAGTTCACCCGTTCGAGCATTTCGTCGCGCGCCACGGCTAGCCCGAACGTCATGGCTGCCGAATTAATTCCTTCGGCTGCGCCGACGTGTTCGGGGCCACGTCGCCGCCCGGGCCGTGACCACACCGCTCGCCGAAAGCCGCCTTGGGCCACTCGCCGCCGCCGGCCGGCATCACGGGCCTGGAATGGCCTGCGCCGCAGGACATTTCGCTGCCGGATGCCGATCCGGCGCCTATTGGCCTGCCGCGCCGTCGAATTCATCGTGATCGCCGCGACGGTCATGTCGAACCGCGCCGCGATCGACATCCGCCGACGACCGAGTTAGTTTGAAAAACTAATTCGCTGGCACCGGCGATTTCCGGTTGAATTGCGCACTTGGCATTTCTGCGAAATGCGGAAACGGGCAGCCATTGAGCGCCCCCGGCGCGTACCCTGACGACATGGCTACCAAGGTCAGGACCTGCGTGCATTGCGGCCACACGTTCGATCCCAACGACCGACCGCGCGACTTGTCCGACCCGGACTGGCTTCCGGCCGCTTCAATTTATTGTTCGCATGAATGCAGTGACCAGTTCCATTGCGAAATGTCGCATTGCTGCTCGACCCGTGCGAAAAAGAAGGGTCAGCGCGAGGGCGCCAGGGCGGCGCGATAATCCGCGCTTTACCCGCCGGATCGGATAAGGTGTGACCGCCCAGCTAGCAACTGTCGTCTGCGGGAGCAACCGATGGAGTTAACGACAATTCTGTGCAACCACGCCGAGGCGCAGAACAACTTGTTGTACGTCATGGGCGGCGGCGTAGACCGGGCGGTCATTCCGGCGGGACGCTCAGGGCCCTTCACGGTTTCGTTGGCCCTCGGAATCATCGCGGAGGTCCCGTGGACCGCTACCAACGAAGAGCACACCGTCACCGTCGACCTGGCGGACGAGGACGGCCATCCGGTCGAGGTCGACAAGGGATTCGGCGAGCGGGAACCGTTCCGGGCGCATTTTCGATTCAACGTTGGCCGACGGCGCGATGTTGAGGACGGCGAAACCCAGTCGGTGGCGTTCGCGGTCAATATGCCCGTGCTTCAGTTGGAGAAGCTGGGGACGTACGTCTTCACCGTCACAATCGACGACGACGCCCGGCGCCGTCTGCATTACCGGTTGGTCGGCCAGACGGACGTGACCATCACGACGAACGAACCAACCAGCCGCGGACCACTCATCCCCAGGGTCTAGCCCTCCAGCTTGTAGCCCAGTCCCCGCACGGTGACCAGGTGGACCGGGTTGGCCGGGTCGGCTTCGATCTTGGACCGCAGACGCTTGACGTGGACGTCGAGCGTCTTGGTGTCGCCGACGTAGTCGGCGCCCCACACCCGATCGATCAACTGCCCGCGGGTCAGCACCCGCCCGCTGTTGCGCATCAGGTACTCGAGCAGGTCAAACTCCTTGAGCGGCAGCGTGATCGTGTCACCGTTGACCGAGACGACGTGGCGCTCGACGTCCATCCGCACCGGCCCGGACTCGAGCACACCGTCGCTGATCTCGGAGTCGTCGTCACCGCCGCGGCGGAGCACCGCGCGAATCCGGGCGATCAACTCGCGCGCCGAATACGGCTTGGTCACGTAGTCGTCGGCGCCGAGTTCCAGCCCGACGACCTTGTCGATCTCGCTGTCCCGCGCGGTCACCATGATCACCGGCACGCTGGAACGAGCACGCAGCTGCTTGCACACGTCGGTCCCCGACATGCCGGGCAGCATCAAGTCGAGCAGCACGATGTCGGCGCCGCCACGGTCGAACTCGGCCAGTGCGGCCTGTCCATCCGTCACGACGGTGGCCTCGAAGCCCTCCTTGCGCAACAGGAATGCCAGCGGATCGGCCAGCGACTCCTCGTCCTCCACGATCAGCACACTGGTCATCAGCGCGACTCCTCCTCATCGCTTTGCTCTGCATCGTCGTACGCGCGGGTCATCTACTCAGTTCTTCCTCTCGTTGTGACCTGTTGGGCCGCACGTCGCGACCCTGCGGTTGCTCGGGTTCTTCGTCGTTGTCCTTGTAGGCCGGAATCGACAGCGTGAACGTGGAACCGGTGCCCGGCTTGCTCCACACCCCGATGCTGCCGTTGTGATTGGCCGCGACATGTTTGACGATGGCCAGGCCCAGCCCGCTGCCGCCGGTGGCGCGCGAACGTGCCTTGTCCCCCCGGAAGAACCGCTCGAAGACCCGCTCCTGATCCTCCAGCGCGATCCCGATGCCCCGGTCGGTCACGGCGATCTCGATGTTGTCGCCACGGCGGCGGCGGCTGATCGAGACCGGTGAACCGGGTGGCGAATAGGCGATCGCGTTGGACACCAGGTTGGCCAGCGCGGTGACCAGAAGCGTCTCGTCGCCCAGCACCCGTAGGCCGCTGGGCGCGTCGGTGCGAACCTCGATCTGGGCGTTGTCGGCGGCCACCTTGTGCCGTGAAATCGCCTCGGACACAACGGTATCCACGTCGACCTCGGTCACGTTGGGCAACCGTTCGGCACCCTGCAGCCGGGACAGCTCGATCAGCTCGGCGACCATGTCCCCCAGCCGGTTGGCTTCGACGAGCACCCGCTCGGCAAACCGGCGAACGGTTTCAGAGTCGTCCGAGGACGCCAACAGCGCCTCGGCGAGCAGGGCCATGGCGCCCACCGGGGTCTTGAGCTCGTGGCTGACGTTGGCCACAAAGTCGCGCCTGGTCGCCTCCATGCGCGCGTAGTCGGACTGGTCGTGGGCGAACACCACGGCGAACCGCCGGTCTTCCTCGCTGAGCAACCGCGCCTGGCCGTGCACGGACAGGCCGGACCGGCCGGCCGCCCGTTTGGCCGGCCGCAGGTCGAACTCCACGTCGACGCCGCCGAGCGCCTGCTGCGCCGCTTCCCACGCCTGGTCGTCGAGCTGGCGGTCGCGCACCAGGCCCAGCTCCCTGGCCCGATCGTTGAGGTAGACGACGTCGCGGTGAGAATCGACGACCGCCACCCCGAGCGGCATCAGCGCGACGATGCGTTGCAGCATTTGCGCGACCGTTATCCCGGTCCACTCGGTGCTGACCCGCTGCCTGCGATGAGCGGCTTTCGGCGACAGCCGGGTCCCGGCTGCCACACCTATGGCCAGCCCCAGCACGGACAAGACCCCGGCCAGCAACAGCGCCGAGAACACAGTCACATAGCAAATCCTACAAATCTTCGGAAACGCTGCCCTAGCGGAACGAGGCCAAAATCGGACAAGTCACACTTTTCGCTTCAGGTGTTCCACTCCCGTTAACGCGATGTTCGGCAAACAGGCCTTTGAAACTCGCTTTGGGCCGGTGGCCGGTTTTACCGGCGCCCCTGGCTGGCAACCGCCGCGGCGCCCGCGGCGGCGGCCTCCGGGTCGAGGTAGGTGCCGCCCGCGACCACCGGCCGCAGGTCGGCGTCGAGGTCGTAGCGCAGCGGAATCCCGGTCGGGATGTTCAGCCCGACGACGTCGTCGTCGGACATCTGGTCGAGGTACTTCACCAGGGCCCGCAGCGAGTTGCCGTGCGCGACGATCAGCACCGTCTTGCCACTGCGCAGGTCCGGGACGATGACGTCGGTGAAATACGGCAGGAAACGCACGACCACGTCGGCCAGGCATTCGGTCAGCGGGCCGCCCCCGATGTCGGCGTAGCGGGGGTCGGTGTCCTGGCTGAACTGGCTGCCCTTCTCGATCGGTGGCGGCGGCGTGTCGTAGCTGCGCCGCCAGGTCATGAACTGCTCCTCGCCGTAGCGGTCCTTGGTCTCCGCCTTGTTGAGGCCCTGCAGCGCCCCGTAGTGCCGTTCGTTGAGCCGCCAGCTGCGCCGCACCGGAATCCACAACCGGTCGGCGGCGTCGAGGGCCAGGTGCGCGGTGGTGATCGCGCGGCGCAGCAGCGACGTGTAAAGGACGTCGGGCAACAGGTTCTGCTCGGCCAGCAGCTCGCCGCTGCGCACCGCCTCGGCCCGGCCCTTCTCGGTCAGGTCCACGTCGACCCATCCGGTGAACTGGTTGCTTGCGTTCCATTCGCTCTCGCCGTGGCGGAGCAGCACCAACGTGCCGGTATCTCCCATGCCGGCTAGCTTATTCGTCGTCTTCGTCGATCAAATGAGCGAACGCCTGCAGGTTCTTCAGCGACTCGCCGCGAGACACCCGCCAGTCCCACTCTTTTTGGATCGACGAGCGAAATCCCAACTCCAGCAACGTATTGAAGTCCGCGTCGACCGCTTCGAGCACCTGCCCGAGCACCCGGTCGATCTCGTCGGCGTCCACGGACGCGAGCGACATGCGTCCCACCAGGTAGATGTCGCCGACGTTGTCCAGCGTGTAGGCCACGCCGTAGAGGCGGCGGTTGCGCCTGAGCAGGAAGCGGTAGACCCCCTCGTGGTTCTCGTCGGGCCTGCGGCACACGAACGCCTCGATGCGCACCGAGTGCTCGCCGACGCTCAGGATGGTGTTGGTCTTGAGCTTGCGCTCGCCGGGCAGCTCCACCACCAGTCCCGACCGGCCGCCGTGCGCGCCGTCGTGTTTCGAGTACACAAGACCGCTGGCCTGCAGCGCGTCCTCGATCACGCGCTCGACCGTGGGGCTCACGCGCCGACCCCGCGGCGCTCGGCGGTGTACCCGCTGATCGCGCGGCGATAGCTGGTCAGCAGCGCGTCGGTGGTGTTCTCCCAGGAGAACGTGGCCGCGTGTGCGGCGGCGGCCCGGCTCATCGCCTCGGCCTGCGGCGCCGGCAAGCGCAGCATTCGGTCCAGCGCGCCCGCCCACCGATCGACGTCATGGCCGGCCACCAGCGTGCCGGTGATCCCGTCCCGCACGGCCACCGGGAGACCGCCGACCGCGGCGGCCACCACCGGGGTGCCACAGGCCTGGGCCTCGACGGCGACCAGGCCGAACGACTCCGAATAGCTCGGCACCGCGACCAGGCTGGCGGCCTGGAACAGGGTGGCCAGGTCCGAGCGGGACTGCGGGGGCAGGAAAGTCACCCGCGCGGCGATGCCGAGTTCGTCGGCGAGCCGCCGCAGCCCGTCCGGGGAGGCCAGGCCGCTGCCCGACGGGCCGCCGGCGACCACGATGCGCACGCCCGGCAGTTTCGCGGCGGCCCGCAGCACGATGTCGGGGGCCTTCAACGGCTGGATTCGCCCGACGAACGCCACCACGTCCTCGTCGAGCGGCAGCCCCAGGGCGGCCCGGGCCGCGCGGCGCTCACCCGGGCGGAACACCTCGAGATCGACGCCGGGGTGGACCACGTCGATGCGGGCCGGGTCGGCGCGGTGGATCGAAATCAATTGCCTGGCTTCGTCATCGGTGTTGACGATCAGCCGGTCCGCCTCGTCGACGACCTGCTGCTCGCCGACCGTGCGCAGCGGCGGCTCGGGCGCGTCACCCGCGGCCAGCGCGGCATTCTTGACCGCGGCGAGCGTGTGCGCGGTGTGCACCAGCGGCACCGCCCAGCGGTCGCGGGCCAGCCAGCCGACCTGTCCGGACAGCCAGTAGTGCGAATGCACGATGTCGTAATAGCCCGGCTCGTGCGACGCTTCGGCGCGCAGCACCCCCGCGGCGAACGCGCACAGCTGGGTGGGCAGGTCGTATTTGTCCAGCCCCTCGAACGGCCCCGCCACCACGTTGCGCACCAGCACGCCGGGCGCCACCCGGGCGACGGGCGGGTCGGCGGACGCGGTGGCCCGGGTGAAGATCTCCACCTCGATGCCGCGGCGCGCCAGGTGCAACGCGGTCTGCAGCACGTAGACGTTCATGCCCCCGGCGTCGCCGGTGCCCGGCTGCGCCAGGGGCGAAGTGTGCACCGCCAACACTGCGACGCGGCGCGGTTTCAGCCGGAAGACGTCATCGTGCCGCACTCTTTCATCTTTACAGGACGTTCGGCCCACGAGCCCAGCGCCCAGGACATGGCTTCGCGTTAAGCGGAAGGCTCGTCGGCGGAGACGTCGCGCAGCCGCGGGCCCAGCGCCCCCGCGCGGCGCATCGCACCGAGCGGCTCGGCATACAGCCCGCCCAGCGACACGGTTCCGGCGCCGGCCTCCTGCACCCGGTTCCCGAAGACGGTGACGCGGATGTCGCGTGCCGGCAACACCGAGTGCTCGGCGAACGCCGCCTCGACGTGCTCCATGCCCTCGGGATACTCGGTGAAGGCCTGGCCGCCGACTACCAGCTCGTCGGGGTTGAGCATGTCGCGCAGCAACGCCACGGCCTGCCCGAGCACCCGGCCCCGCTCGTTGAGCAGCTGTTTCGCCTGCTCGTTGCCGCCGCGGGCCAGCCGCAGCAGATCGTTGATGCCGGCCGCCGACGCGTTCGGGCGGCCCGCGGGCGCGAACGGCAGGATGCGCAGCCGGCGCGCGGCGGTCAGGACCGCCTCGTCGCTGACGGTGGATTCCAGCTGGCCGGTGCCGCCCAGCAACTCGGAGTGGGCGGGCAGGGCGGCGATCGTGCCCGGGCCGCTGGCCGGGCAGTGCACCCGCCCGCCGATCACCAGTGCGTAGCCCACGGTCTCACGGGCGTAGACGTACAGGCTGGTGGGCGAGCTGGGCACGAATCGCCGCAGTCCGAGCAGCAGCTCGGCCCCGGCCATGGCGTCGACGTGCGAGGCCACCGAGACGGGCAGTCCCAGCGCATCGGCCAGCACGGGGCCAACCGGCGCCTGCCGCCAGCCGAGCCGCGGGTGGTCGACGTGGCCGGTCGCGCTGTCGACCGTGCCGCCGATCGCGACGCCGACCCACAGCGGGCGCCGCCGATGCCAGCGCTGCAGGTAGCGGGCGGCGCTCTCGGCCAGCGTCGCCAGGGCGGGCCCGGCGGGGCTGAGCGGTGTCGGCGTCTCGACGGTGTCGAGCGTGCGACCGAACAGGTCGGTGGCCACGATGCTGGTGGTGCGGGCGCCGATGTGGATGCCCAGCGTCACGAACGGTTCGTGGTTGACCTCGACCGGCACGCGGGGCCGACCGATCGCGCCGGAGACGGCCAGGTCGGCGCGTTCCCGCAGCAAACCGGCCTCGAGCAGGGCGATGACCTGGCGGTTGACCGTCGCGATGCTCAGCGAGGTGACGCCGGCGATGACGTCACGGCCGACGGGGCCGCGCAAGCGGACGGCCCGGAAAACCGAGGCCGCCGCCGAGTCGGCGATGTGCAGGGCCGGCGGCACGATCTGACGCCGCACCGACCGGTGGCCCTTGTAGGTGGCACGGGTGGGCGAATGATGAGTCTGGGTGAGGGTATTCGAGCGCACGAGCGTCCTTTGTCCGAGTCTTTGTTGGCCGTCACTGGCCACACCTGAAAGTCAGGAGCGGCAAAGTGCGCGACAACAACACGCACCCGCCGCGCAGAGACACGCGGTGGTGGTGCTGGACAGGGCGCTGAGGTGCACCTCGAAAATTTAGCACGCTCACTAAGGTTGTTTCTATGACTGGAAATGTCAGGAATGAACGCGTCGCCGTGGTCACGGGGGCCAGCTCCGGAATCGGCGAGGCGACGGCCCAGACCCTCGCTGCGCAGGGCTTTCACGTGGTCGCGGTCGCGCGCCGGGCCGACCGCATCAACGCCCTGGCGAGGGAGATCGGCGGAACCGCCATTGTGGCCGACGTCACAGACGACGCCGCGGTCACCGCGCTCGCCGACGAGCTGAGCCGGGTCGACGTGCTGGTCAACAACGCCGGGGGCGCTCGCGGCCTGGCGCCAGTCGCCGAAGCCGACTTCGAGCATTGGCGATGGATGTGGGAGACCAACGTGATGGGCACGCTGCGGGTCACCCGCGCGCTGCTGCCCAAGCTCATCGACTCGGGCGACGGGCTGATCGTCACGGTGACTTCGGTTGCCGCACTTGAGGTTTACGACGGGGGCGCCGGTTACACGGCGGCCAAACACGCGCAGGGGGCGTTGCACCGCACGCTGCGCGGTGAGCTGCTGGGCAAGCCGGTTCGGCTGACCGAGATCGCGCCGGGCGCGGTCGAGACGGAGTTTTCGCTGGTCCGCTTCGACGGCGATCAGCAACGCGCCGACTCGGTGTACACCGGCCTCACGCCGTTGGTGGCCGCCGACGTCGCCGAAGTGATCGGCTTCGTGGCCTCGCGGCCGCCGCACGTCGACCTCGACCTGATCGTCATGAAGCCGCGCGACCAGGCGTCGGCCACCCGCTTTAACCGCCGGGGCCAGTCCCCGGACTAGGCGAGGTGGTGGTCGTCGTCGGCGTGCCGGACAGGCTCGGGGCGGTCGACGGCGTCACCGGCGCGGTCACCGGGATCTGGGTTGACGGCGGGTGCGCCGTGGGCGGCGGCAGCGCCGACATCGCGACCCAGGTGTCCCAGTCGACGGCCCAGTCCCAGATGTCGCCGTCGGAGTAGGACAGCTGGATCGAGCTGCCCGTCACCTCGACCGGGTCGCCGTACATCGCGGACTGGTAGTACTGCTCCGCGTCGCCGGTCGACAGGTTGATGCAGCCGTTGGTGACGTTGGTGTTGCCCTGCGCGCCCGCACTCATCGGGTTGGCGTGGATGAACTCGCCGTTGTTCGAGATCCGCACCGCCCACCGTTCGTGCACGTGGCTGTAGCCGGCGGCCGGGTTGGACATGTAGAAATCCGCGTACTTCTCGGTGACCACGTGGATGCCGTTGCGGGTGACGTTGCGCGCCTTGTCGGCCTCGCCGTAGCTGCACGGGAAGTCCATGATGACGCCTTCGTCCCTGACCACCTGGATGCGGTGCGACGAGACCTCGGCCTTGACCACCTGCCGGCGACCGATCTGGATGTTCAGCGAGATGTCGTCGGCGCCGTAGGCGCTGTCGCCGAACGGCAGCCCGTACAACTTGGCGTCGACGTTGACCGTGGTGCCCGCCGGGTAGTACTCGCGGGTGCGGTAGTGCACGCGGGCACCCTGCGCCTCGTCGGGCAACCAGGCCCAACTGCCCTCGACGGGCGGGTTGGTGGTGACGGTCAACGCCTTCTCGACGGCGGCCTTGTCGGTGATCGGCGCGTCGAACTGGATGATGATCGGCGCCGCGACCCCGACGGTCTGGCCGTCGGCCAGCTGGAATGCCCCGCCGATCTTCTTGGTGGGCGTCACGGTGGTGAACTTGCCCGTCACCGGGATGGCCTTGCCGTCGTGCCCCACGGCCGAGCCGCTCCAGGTGTAGGTCGCGTCGTAGCCCAGCGGCTCGGTGGTGCTGTAGACGGTGCGGTCGGAGTTGAACTTGCCCGCCACGGCCTTGCCCGCGGAATTGGTCAGCGTCACGTGCTGGAACCAGCCGTCGCTGATCTCGACGCTGATCGGCGCGATCGGTACCACGTTCTCGGTCGCATCGGCCGGCTGGAACTTCAGCTTCGGCGCGGGCTGCTCCTTCTTCTCGGCCTGCTTGGCGGCCGGGCCGCCGCACGCGGCCAAGACACTGGGGGCGAACATCCCCAGTCCGAGGGTCGCCAAAGCCACGCGCCGGTTGATCGGCTGCGGGTCGCGCGACGTGCTCACGAAAGTCAAAGATACCGGGCAAAATCCACCAACTCCGCCGCGACAATTCGGGCGTCGGCGGATTCGGAGCTATAGCCTGCAGCCGAGCAGGACCGGCTCCGGTTTCAATGTGACACCAAACACATCACGAACCCCGTCGCGGATGACCCGGGCCAGCGCGATCACCTCTTCGGTGGTGGCCCCGCCGCGGTTGGTCAGCGCCAGCGCGTGCTTGGTGGACAGCCGGCACCGGGCCCCCGGATCGTCCGGATATCCCTTGGCGAAGCCGGCCCGCTCCACCAGCCAGCCGGCGGCCAGCTTGACGCCGTCGGGGGCCGGGTAGTGCGGAACCGGGCCGCGGTCGTCTCCGAAAGTGTGGGCCAGCCGCTCGTAAACCTCGGGTGCGACCACCGGGTTGGTGAAGAATGAACCCACGCTCCAGGTGTCGTGGTCGTCCGGGTCGAGCACCATGCCCTTGCGGCCCCGCAGCGTGAGCACCGCCCGGCGCACCGCCCGTGGGTC
>NZ_LZJB01000258.1:0-10774 GCF_001666895.1 Mycobacterium sp. E3298 | reverse complement strand
CGCAGAGTTCACCGGCGTCCTTGCCGACCTTCTCCGGGGTGGACACGCACACGCCCGTCAGCTCGAACTGCGGATTGGTGATCAGCTCGGCCAGGGCCAACCCTCCGACGTTTCCGGTACCGACATGCGCGACGCGGATCGCCATGAGAGTCTCCGTCCGTTGAGCGCTCCAAACGTTTCTAGACAGTAGTCCATAAAATCTTTGCCGCATACCGGCGGACGGGTCGCGATCACCCGGGGCAGAATGGCTGGCTGATGACACAACGCGAAGACGTCCGATTCCCCTCCGGTGGCGATCTGATCAGCGCCTGGCTCTACCGGCCGGAGGGCGGAGAACGCGCGCCCCTGCTGGTGATGGCGCACGGCCTGGGCGGGGTGCGAACCATGCGGCTGGACGCGTACGCCGAACGGTTCAGCGCGGCCGGGTACGCCTGCCTGGTGTTCGACTACCGCAACTTCGGCGACAGCGAGGGCCGGCCCCGCCAGGTGCTCGATGTCGGACTGCAGCTCGCCGACTGGGCGGCGGCGGTCGCCTACGCGCGCACCCTGCCCGGGATCGACCCCGACCGAATCGCGTTGTGGGGCACCTCGTTTGCCGGCGGCCACGTGATCGCCACGGCGGCCCGGCTGCCGGGCATCGCGGCCGCGATCGCCCAATGCCCCTTCACCGACGGCATTGCGTCGGCGCGCACCATCAGCAACCCGCTGGTCTTCGCTCAAGTCGGTCTGCTGGCGGCGCGTGACCTGCTGGCCGCCCGGATGCGCAAGCCCCCGGTGATGGTGCCGACGGTCGGGAGACCGGGCGACGTCGCGCTGATGACCACGCCCGACGCCTACCCCGGCTACCTCAGGCTCGTCCCCGCGGGTGAGGAACTGACCAACGAGGTGGCGGCCCGCATCGCGTTGACGATCATGGCCTACCGTCCCGGCCGCGACACCGCGAAGATTCCCTGCCCGATCCTGTTCTGCGTGTGCGAAGCCGACTCGGTCGCACCGGCGGCGCCGACGTTGCGCTACGCGGCCAAGGCCCCGCGCGGCGAGGTCAAGCTGTACCCCGAGGGCCATTTCGCGATCTACGTCGACGAGGCGTTCGAGCGTGTCGTCGCCGACCAGCTCGCCTTCCTCGACAGACACCTCAAGGGTGTGAGTCCTTAGGGACCGAGCGGGGAGCTCGTGCGGATCGCTTCGTCACGGATCAGGCCGCGCAGCAGCGCGGTGCTGAATTCCGCGGCGATCTCCTTGGCGCTGCGACGTCCACTGGGGCGCAACCACCGGTAGGCACCGAGTGTCATGCCGATGTAGCCGAGCGCCAGGACGTGCGAATCGCACTGGTAGAACTCGCCGCTGGCGATCCCCCGATCGATGAGGCCGTGGACGTGTTCGTAAACCTGGGTCTCCTTCTCGCGGACCGCGGCGACCTGCTCCTCGGAGAACCACTCGGTGATGTAGGGCTGCTCCTGGAAGTAGACGGCCGCGCCCTCGGGGTTGGCGGCGATCTGGTCCAGCAGCCGCACGGTGTACTGATACAGCGCCTCGCGGGCGGTCATCGACGGATCGTCGTGAACGGCGGCCAGCGTCCGCTCGGCGGCCTGCTGGTAGATGTCGTACAGGATCAGGGACTTGCTGGCGTAGTAGTGGTAGACCGTCGCCTTGTTCAGGCCGATCACGTCCGCGACGTCGTCCATCCGGGTGCCGTGGTAGCCGCGCGCGGCGAACAGCTTGGTGGCGACAGCCAGCAGCTCCTCGCGTCGCGTTAGTCCGTTCTCGGATGGCATCTGCCCTCGCTATCGTCACTGCCGGGCGGGACCTAGGGTGCCGGGCAAGGCCAATTATCAATCAACTGGTTGGACAGTTTAGGCAAACGCCAGGTGTCGCCCCGACACGGATGGGACTAGACTCGCTGTCACAAAGCTCAAGTCGCGACTGGAGGGGTGGCCTCATGGATCCGAGTCCGGACTACGACGCTAGCGACGAGATCGAGTTCTTCTTCCGCTACGTCCCGTGGGGGCTGCGCGGGGTGGTCGACGGCAACGGCTACCCGCCGCCCGCCTACCCGCCCGTCTAGCGACCCTGGTGGCGACCCGCAGCGCCCGGTTCCGCCGCGCTCGCGATCGCCACGGCCGTCTGGCCCTTAAAGCGCCTTCAGTTCCTCGGCGACCTCGGTCACCGACTTCTTCGCGTCCCCGAACAGCATCGTCGTGCCCTCGGCGTAGAACAGCGGGTTGTCGATGCCCGCGAACCCGGAGTTCATCGACCGCTTGAGCACGATCACCGACTTGGCCTTGTCGACGTTGAGAATGGGCATGCCGTAGATCGGACTGGATTGCTCGTTGCGCGCCGCCGGGTTGGTGACGTCGTTGGCGCCGATGACGATCGCCACGTCGGTGCGGGCGAACTCGTCGTTGATGTCGTCCATGTCCTTCATGGCGTCGTAGTCGACCTCGGCCTCGGCCAGCAGCACGTTCATGTGGCCGGGCATGCGGCCGGCGACCGGGTGGATCGCGTACTTGACCGGGACGCCCTTGTCCTCCAGCAGCGACGCCATGTCCTTGACCGCGTGTTGGGCCTGCGCGACCGCCAGACCGTAGCCGGGAACCACGATCACCTGGTTGGCGTAGGCCATCTGGATCGCCGCGTCGGCGGCCGACGTGGCCTTGACGTGCTTGTCGCCGCCGCCGTCCCCACTGGGCGCGACGCCGCCGCCGCCGAAGCCGCCCGCGACGATCGCCGGGATGGAGCGGTTCATCGCCTTGGCCATGAGGTTGGTCAGGATCGAACCGGAGGCGCCGACGATCATGCCCGCCACGATCATCGCGGTGTTGTTCAGCGCCAGGCCGGCCGCCGCGGCCGACAGCCCGGTCATCGCGTTGAGCAGGGAGATGACCACCGGCATGTCGGCGCCGCCGATCGGCAGCACCACCATCAGGCCGAGCACACCGGCGGCGGCCAGCAGGCCGATCATCCACCACAACGGCACCCCACCGGTGCCGGGATGCGCGTGCAGGCCGATGACCACCGCGGCGGCCACCGCGGCGGCCAGCAGCAGCAGGTTGATCGGCTGTTGCGCCCTGCCGAAGCCGATCGGCGCCCCGGAGATGATCTCCTGCAGCTTGCCGAACGCGATGATCGATCCCCAGAACGAGATCGAGCCGATGATCGCGGCGAAGAGCGACGCCACCACGATGTGCACGGTCGGCGACTCCCCGTGCTGGAAGGCCGAGAAGCCGCTGGTCTCAATGAATTCCGACAGCGCGATCAGCGCGACGGTACCGCCGCCCACGCCGTTGAAGAAGGCCACCAGCTGCGGCATGGCGGTCATCTTGGTCAGCCGGGCGGGCGGAACGCCGAGCACCACGCCCACGACCAGGCCGGCGATGATCAGCACCCAGGACTCGGTATGGCGGATCTTGATCAGCGTCGCGCCCACGGCGATGGCCATGCCGACCGCGGCGATCAGGTTGCCCCGCACCGCGGTCTTGGGCCCGGTCAGGCCCATCAAGCCATAGATGAAGAGGGCGAACGAGATGATGTAGAGGACGGTGACCAGGTAGTTCATTTCGCCGCCAGGTCTTCGGTCTTCACGGGCACGGCCTTCTTCTTGCCCTTGAACATCCCGAGCATCCGGTCGGTGACGATGAAGCCGCCGATGACGTTGAGCGTCCCGAACACCACCGCGACGAACAGGATGATCTGCACCGCCAGCGAGGGGTGCTCCACCTCGCCGAAGACCACCAGCGCCCCCAGCACCACGATGCCGTGAATCGCGTTGGTCCCCGACATCAACGGCGTGTGCAGGGTGTTGGGCACCTTGGAGATGACGGCGAACCCGACGAACCCGGACAGCACCAGGATCGCCAGATTGGCCAATAACTCGTCGTACATGTAGTCCTCTCAGGCCCGCGTGACACAGGAGGCCGCAACGACCTCGTCGTCGAAGTCGGGGGCCAGCTTGCCATCGGTGATCAACAGGTCCAGTAGCGCCGTGATGTTCTTGCTGTACAGCTCGCTCGCGTGCTCGGGCATCGTCGCCGGCAGGTTCAGCGGCGAGGCGATGGTCACGTCGTGCTTGACGACCGTCTTCCCGGGCTCGGTGAGTTCGCAGTTGCCTCCGGTCTCCCCGGCCAGGTCGACGACGACGCTGCCGGGCTTCATCGACTCCACCGCCGCGGCGGTCACCAGGCGCGGCGCGGGACGCCCCGGGACGAGCGCGGTAGTGATCACGACGTCGAACCCGGCGATCGCCTTCTCCAGCGACTCCTGCTGCTCGGCGCGTTCGGACTCGGTGAGCTCGCGGGCGTATCCGCCCTCACCGGCCGCGTCGATGCCGAGGTCCAGCCACTGCGCCCCCACCGAGCGGACCTGGTCGGCCACCTCCGGGCGCACGTCGTAACCGGAGGTGCGCGCGCCCAGCCGCTTGGCCGTCGCAAGCGCTTGCAGGCCGGCCACCCCGACGCCGAGCACCAGCACGCTGGCCGGCTTCACGGTGCCGGCCGCCGTGGTCAACATGGGGAAGAACCGCGTCGACTCCGACGCGGCCAGCAGGACGGCCTTATAGCCGGCCACGTTGGCCTGCGACGAGAGCGCGTCCATCACCTGGGCCCGCGAGATGCGCGGAATGGCCTCGAGTGCGAACGCCTGCACCCCGGCCTCGGTCAGCGCGCCGATCGAGTTGTCGGCGTTGCGCGGTGCCAGGAACCCGATGAGCGTCTGCCCGCGGCGCAGCCTGCCGACCTCTTCTTTGGTCGGCGGCGCCACCTTCACGACGATGTCGGCGGTCCAGGCGTCCCCGATGCTCGCGCCGGCCTCGGTGTAGAGCTGGTCGGGCAGCAACGCCTTTTCGCCCGCCCCCGACTCGACCACCACCGCCACACCGCTGCTGATCAGCGACGCCACCGCCTTGGGGACCAGCGCGACCCGTCGTTCGTCGGCCCCGGACTCCGCGACCACCCCTACCGTCGTCTGCGCATCTGTCATGGCGCGTACATCTGCTTTCCCGTTTCCTGCCGTTTGGATGTGCCGCTGGCTGGCCGCACGCTTCGCTACCTTAACGCCTGCCGGTTTTCGGCCCGGACGTGCGATCGACCGGGGCGGGATGCCCCCGAGCGGCCGATCGACTCCCGTCGATGGTTCGTCACCCGAGGCGCACGCAGTACCGGCCGCCGTGTTGTGGAGTCACACCAAGGCGTTGTGGCCGCGGCGGGTTACCAGAGCGGGATGTCCCGGCCGTGCTGGTCGGCGGGCCGCGGGCCAAAGTAGCGGCGCTCGGACTCGTCGATGCGCACGTCGTTGATGCTGGCCTCGCGACGCGCCATCAACCCCGACGGGGAGAACTCCCACAGCTCGTTACCGTAGCTGCGGTACCACTGGCCGCCCGCGTCGCGGCATTCGTATTGGAACCGAACGGCGATGCGGTTGTCGTGAAAGTCCCACAAGCTTTTCCGCAACGCGTAGTCGAGCTCGCGCTGCCACTTACGGGTCAGGAACGCCACGATCGCATCGCGGCCGACGACGTGTTCGTCGCGGTTTCGCCACTGCGAGTCGGGCGTGTAGGCCAGGCTGACCTGGTGCGGGTCGCGCGTGTTCCACGCGTCCTCGGCGGCCTGCACCTTCTGCAGCGCCGTCTCGTAGGTGAACGGGGGTAACGGCGGACGGGACTCGGTCATGGCGTCCATGGTGCTCGACGGCAATCGCGACACATAAACGTCTGCGACGACACGCCGCAGCCGAACGCAATGGGTTATGTCTCGCGGACCCGCGACCACTCGCCCTACCGCGAGGCCGCAACCACGCACACCCGTCGCGGCGTGCCGTGTCCGAGGTTTCAGTGTCGCGCGGGTGAACCAAAGCACTCGCCATATGGGCCCACCCCACACGTGTCCTATCGTGGCGGCATGGACTTCGCGATGTCGGACAAAGCCAACGACTACCACAAGCGACTGTCCGACTTCATGACCGAGTACGTCTTCCCGGCCGAGGCCGACTACGAGAAGTACCGGCACGAGGCCGGCCCGAACGATCACACCGTCCCGCCGATCATCGAGGAACTCAAGACCAAGGCCAAAGCGGCCGGGTTGTGGAACCTGTTCCTGCCCGCCGAGTCGGGCCTGACCAACCTCGAATACGCGCCGCTGGCCGAGCTCACCGGCTGGAGCCTGGAGATCGCGCCGGAGGCGCTCAATTGCGCGGCACCGGATACCGGCAACATGGAGACCCTGCACCTGTTCGCCACCGAGGAACAGCGCAAGCAGTGGCTGGAGCCGTTGCTGGCCGGCGAAATCCGCAGCGCCTTCTCGATGACCGAGCCCGCGGTCGCCAGCAGCGACGCGCGCAACATCGAGACGTCCATCCTCCGCG
Organism: Mycobacterium sp. E3298; assembly: GCF_001666895.1. Taxonomy (NCBI): domain Bacteria; kingdom Bacillati; phylum Actinomycetota; class Actinomycetes; order Mycobacteriales; family Mycobacteriaceae; genus Mycobacterium; species Mycobacterium sp. E3298. Next base: position 4,420 of record NZ_LZJB01000258.1, on the reverse strand, counting down.
ACGGCGGGGACTACGTGATCAACGGGCGCAAGTGGTGGACGTCCGGCGCGTCGGACCCGCGCTGCAAGATCCTGATCGTGATGGGGCGCACCAACCCCGAGGCGGCCAGCCATCAGCAACAGTCGATGGTGCTGGTGCCCATCGACACCCCCGGCGTGACCGTGGTCCGCTCGACCACCGTCTTCGGTTACCAGGACCAGCCCGGGCACTGCGAGATCATCTACGACAACGTCCGGGTGCCGGTCACCAACCTGCTCGGCGAGGAGGGCGGCGGCTTCGCGATCGCCCAGGCCCGGCTGGGACCGGGCCGCATCCACCACTGCATGCGCGCACTCGGTGGCGCCGAACGCGCGCTGGCCCTGATGGTGGACCGCGCCAGCAAGCGGGTGGCATTCGGCCGCCCGCTGGCCGAGCAGGGCGTGGTTCGGGAGGCAATCGCTAAGTCGCGCAACGAGATCGACCAGGCCCGCCTGCTGTGCCATAAGGCGGCGTGGACCATCGACCAGCACGGCAACAAGGCCGCCCACACGCTCGTCTCGCAGATCAAGGCGGTGGCGCCGCAGGTGGCCTGCGACGTGATCGACCGCGCGATCCAGGTGCACGGCGCCGCCGGGGTCAGCGAGGACACGGTGCTGGCCCGGTCGTACGGCTGGCACCGGGCCATGCGCCTCTTCGACGGCCCCGACGAGGTGCACATGCGGACCATCGCACGCGCCGAACTCGGCCGGGAGAAATCTCCGCTCGCTGCGGCGGTCACCTCGCATGACTGACACGCTGCGAGAGCTGTCCGGCGCGTGGAACTTTCGCGACGTCGCCGACAGCGCCGGCGGGTTGAAACCCGGACGGCTGTTCCGCTCCGGTGAGCTCAGCCGCCTCGATGACGAGGGACGGGACACGCTGCGCCAGTTAGGGATTACCGACGTCGCCGATCTGCGTGCCGCGCGCGAGGTCGCCCGGCGCGGCCCGGGACTGGTTCCCGACAGCGTCGAAATCCATCTGCTGCCCTTCCCCGATCTCGGCGACGAGGAGCCAGACGACGATGACGCGCCGCACGAAACGGCGTTTCGACGGCTGTTCCAGGGCGATCCCGACCAGTCGGACGAAGAGGTCAACGAGGCCGCCGTCCGCCACATGACCGACGAGTACCGCCAATTTCCCACCCGCAACGGGGCGCAACGCGCTGTGCGGCATGTCTTTTCGTTGCTGGCGGCGGGGCGTCCAGTGCTCACGCACTGCTTCGCGGGTAAGGATCGCACCGGTTTTGTGATCGCCACCGTGTTGGAGACGATCGGCATCGACCACGACACCATCGTCGCCGATTACCTGCGCAGCAACGCCGCGGTGCCCCAACTGCGCGAACACATCTACGAGATGATTCAGCATCGCTCCGACGTCGAATTGACGCCGGAGGTGGTCACGTTCACCAAGGCGCGGCTGGCTGACGGTGTGCTTGGCGTGCGTCCGGAATACCTGGCTGCCGCGCGCGAGACGATAGACGCACGGTTCGGCTCGCTGAACGCCTACCTGCTCGATGCAGGCGTCACGCAGGCGGACATCGACCGCCTGCGTGACCAACTGCTGGTCTAACCCAGCTTGAAGTTCGCCTGCTTGGCCGCCGACAGGTCGTCGATCTCCGACCAGTGCGCGGCGACGTCCTCGACTGACGGCGGCTTGTCGAAGTTGGCGCCCTCGTTCTGGAACAGAGCCACCCGCTGCACCTTGCCTCCGCCGACGACGAAAACCGAAGCGGAGTTGGGGTTTTCCTCGGTGCACAGGTAGGCCACCACCGGCGCGACGTACTCGGGCGTCAGCTTCTCGAGCACCTCCTTGGGCAGGATGTCCTCGGTCATTCGGGTGGCCGCGATCGGCGCGACGGCGTTGGCGTGAATGTTGTACTTCGCGCCCTCCTGGGCCAGCGTGTTGATCATGCCGACCAGGCCGAGCTTGGCCGCGCCGTAGTTGGTCTGACCGAAGTTGCCGAACAGGCCGCTGGTGGAGGTGGCGACGACGACCCGGCCGTAGCTCTGCTCCCGGAAATGCGGCCACGCGGCGCGCAGCACGTTGTACCCGCCGTAGAGGTGGACCTTGAGCACGGCGTCCCAGTTGTCGTAGGTCATCTTGTGGAACGTGCCGTCGCGCAGGATGCCGGCGTTGCTCACCACACCGTGGATGGCGCCGAACTCGTCGAGCGCCGTCTTGATGATGTTGGCCGCGCCGTCGGGGTCCGCGACGCTGTCATAGTTGGCGGCCGCGCGCCCACCCGCGTCCCGGATCTCCTTGACCACCTCGTCGGCCATGTTGTGGCCGGCGCCCGTACCGTCGCGCGCACCGCCGAGGTCGTTCACGATGACGCTGGCGCCCTCCCGGGCAAGGGTCAGGGCGTATTCACGGCCCAATCCCCCACCGGCTCCGGTGACGACGATGACGCGATCCTGCACTCCGGGCATCAGGTTCCTCTCTACGATGAAAACGAGCGTCTAGCAAGCGATTTGGAGCAGTGTCAGAACATCCTGCGGGCCATCTTCATGGCACGCTCGGTGTACGGCGGGTAGATGAAGCTCGACAGGTCGGGCCGGGTCGGCTTGGTCAGCACCGACTTGCGGTGACTGAACTCCTCGAAACCGTACCGGCCGTGATAGGCGCCCATACCCGACGCCCCGACCCCACCGAACGGCAACTTGGCCGTCGACACCTGGAAGGCCAGGTGGTTGACCAGCATGCCGCCGGCCGGCACTTCCTTGATTACCCGCTCGCGGGTCTCCCGGGTCTTGGTGAACAGGTAGGCGGACAGCGGCTTTGGCCGCGCGTTGATGAAACGTATTGCCTCGTCGAGGGATTGGACGGTCACCACCGGCAGCACCGGCCCGAAGATCTCGTTCTGCATCAGCGGGCCGTTCGGGTCGGGGTCGACCACCACGGCGGGCTGGATGCGCAGACTCGAGGCATCACAGGCCCCGCCGACCGCGACCTTGCCGTCCCCGCTGGCGAGGTAGCCGCTGATCCGGTCGAATTGACGTTGATTGACGATCCGCATCCCGTTGGGTTTGTCCGCCGTGAACTTCGCGATGGCGGCACCGATCTTGCTCACCAGCTCGTCGCTGATCTTGGCGTCCGCCAACACATAGTCGGGCGCGACGCAGGTCTGGCCCGCGTTCAGCAGCTTCATCCACGCGATCCGCTTGGCGGCGACATCGACGTCGGCGTCGGCCGCCACGATCACCGGGCTCTTGCCGCCGAGTTCGAGCGTGCACGGGGTCAGGTGGGGTGCGGCCCCCTCGTACACCTTGCGGCCGATCTCGGTGCCGCCGGTGAACAGCAGTCGGTCGAGGCCCTGCGCGATCAGCTCCTGGCTGACCGACCCGTCGCCCTCGACCACGGCGATCGCATCGTTGTCGAGGTACCTGGGCACCAGTTCGGCCATCAGGTGCGCGGACGCCTCGGCGATCTCCGAGGGCTTGAGGATGACGGCGTTGCCGGCGGCGATCGCGCCGACGGCGGGCCCCAGGGTCAGGTAGAACGGGTAATTCCACGCGCCGATGATCAGCACGGTGCCGTAGGGTTCGTATTCGATCCAGCCACGGCCGGGCAGCTGCGGCATCTCGAGCAGCTGGTAGCGGCGCCGCGTCCACCTGCGCACTCGCTTGGCCGCAAACTTCGCCTCGCCGGCGGTGGTCGCGATGTCGGCGATGAACGCCTCGAACGGGCTGCGGTCCAGGTCCTTGGCGAGAGCGTCCGCGATGGCCGCCTCGTTCTCTTCCATCAGCTTCGCCAGCTGCAGCAGCTGCCGCTTGCGCCACTCGATGTCGCGGGTGCGCCCCGTCGCGAACGTCTTGCGGAGCCGTGCCACCGTTGCGGGAACGTCTACCTGCTGAGCGGTCGGCGCGCCGTTGGTGGCGGATGTCTTGGGTGTAACCGATTCGGTGGTCATCGTCGTCCTTCCCCTGCTTCGGTCATCCCGGGCGCGCCCGCTGCTCGTCGCACAAGCGCTCATGGGTGATAACCGCGATCCTAACCATCCGGTTGGGAGAGCAGTTAGAAAGGATCTGGCTGCGGCCGGTCAGGGTTTGGTGGCGGTCACATAGGTGATCACAAACGGCCGGCCATCGGGCTGCGGCGGCCGTCCCAGCCGGAGCGCCTCTTCGTGCCCGTCGACCACCCCGGTGATCCAGCCGTGCGCGGTGAACCAGTCCGCACAGTCGGGCCTCTCCCCGTCCTCGAACCACAAGTCGAAAGGATTGAAAGAGGTGTCTTGGCCGCGCGCTTCGCGCTTGGCGCGCAATTCGGCAAACCTCGCCTCCGCTTCCCGGCGCCTCTCCGGGTCGATGCCGAAGTCTTCGACCGAGACCTGGCTGCCCGATGCGCTCAGCCCGTCGATAGCGACGAACAGGGCTTCCTGCGCCGCCACCGGCAGGAACGGCAG
>NZ_LZJB01000257.1:0-5000 GCF_001666895.1 Mycobacterium sp. E3298 | reverse complement strand
AGTACGTGTGTAGCCCAGGTCATAAGGGGCATGATGATTTGACGTCATCCCCGCCTTCCTCCGGTTTGTCACCGGCAGTCGATCTAGAGTGCCCACCTTTAAGTGCTGGCAACTAAATCCAAGGGTTGCGCTCGTTGCGGGACTTAACCCAACATCTCACGACACGAGCTGACGACAACCATGCACCACCTGTCTCCTCTGCCCCGAAGGGAAGGTCTATCTCTAGACCGGTCAGAGGGATGTCAAGACCTGGTAAGGTTCTTCGCGTTGCTTCGAATTAAACCACATACTCCACTGCTTGTGCGGGTCCCCGTCAATTCCTTTGAGTTTCAGTCTTGCGACCGTACTCCCCAGGCGGAGTGCTTAATGTGTTAACTTCGGCACCGAGGGGTGGACCCCCCCAACACCTAGCACTCATCGTTTACGGCGTGGACTACCAGGGTATCTAATCCTGTTTGCTCCCCACGCTTTCGCGCCTCAGCGTCAGTTACAGTCCAGAGAGCCGCCTTCGCCACTGGTGTTCCTCCACATCTCTACGCATTTCACCGCTACACGTGGAATTCCGCTCTCCTCTTCTGCACTCAAGTCTCCCAGTTTCCAGTGCATCACGGGGTTGAGCCCCGCACTTAGACACCAGACTTAAAAGACCGCCTGCGCGCGCTTTACGCCCAATAATTCCGGACAACGCTTGCCCCCTACGTATTACCGCGGCTGCTGGCACGTAGTTAGCCGGGGCTTTCTTCTCAGGTACCGTCATCGGATGAATAGTTACTTCACCCTTATTCTTCCCTGGCAACAGAGCTTTACGACCCGAAAGCCTTCCTCACTCACGCGGCGTTGCTCCATCAGGCTTTCGCCCATTGTGGAAGATTCCCTACTGCTGCCTCCCGTAGGAGTCTGGGCCGTGTCTCAGTCCCAGTGTGGCCGTTCACCCTCTCAGGTCGGCTACGCATCGTCGCCTTGGTGAGCCGTTACCCCACCAACTAGCTAATGCGCCGCAGGCCCATCCTCCAGCCACAGCTTGCACCGTGTTTCTCAGCCAGGTCATGCGACCTTGCTGCCTATCCGGTCTTAGCATTCGTTTCCGAATGTTATCCCGGTCTGAAGGGCAGGTTGCCTACGTGTTACTCACCCGTCCGCCGCTAACCAAGTTTGCAGCAAGCTGCAAACAAGATCCGCTCGACTTGCATGTATTAGGCACGCCGCCAGCGTTCGTCCTGAGCCAGGATCAAACTCTCCATAAAGGGTAGTTCGAATAGCTCATTCCTTGCTGGTATAACTTTTGCTTCCGCCTCGAAAGGCTTCAGCGTCCGTTTGTTTTAACGCTCGATGTTCAGTTTTCAAGGAGCAATCTTGTATCTGTCGCCGGCCTTCGCACTACTAAGTTCTTCGAGCCGACAGCATTTAACTTTATCAGGTTCGTCCGGGCTTGTCAACAGCTTTTTTTTGAAGCCATACTATCAAGCTCGTCATTGCCTGTCCCCTCGAAGGGGCGAGTTCTAATATAACAAGCCTCGACAAGAAATGCAACTGTTAATACTTATATTTTAAATTCCGGATTGACTTCGAATACCCGATGATCTAACTTGGAATTACAAATGAACACGAGGAGGCTCTTCGATGAAGGAAATCCCCATGCCTTATATAAAATCCAACCAGACGGGTATCGTCTTGTTCGCCGTCTTGTCGTTCTTCTACGCTCCCTTATGGCTGCTGTCCATTCTATGGCTGATCGAAGTCGTCGGACTCGCGACGGGAGGCAAGTACAACCTATTTATAAGAGTCGCAAAGCCCTGGCTGGAGACGGCCGGCAAAGAAGCGCAGGCTCAAGAGCTTGCCCGCTTCAACAATGCGCTCGCGGTCGGCTTTCTGAGTCTCGCCGTCGTCAGCTTCTCGTTCGGCTGGACGTTGGCCGGCTACGTTTTTGCCGCCATGCTGCTGGCCGCCGCCGGAGCCGCGCTGCTCGGCTATTGCGTCGGCTGCACGGTTTACTTTCAATATAAGCAATTCCTCGCCAGACGCCGAATCAAGCATTCGTGATCTTGCGAATTCAATTATCCCTATGAACGCAAGCAGCCCTCCCTGAATGTATCGGGAGGGCTGCTTTTTGCGGTTATCGGGCGATTCGCCTTATTAATCGTTAGCTGCCTCTATGTTCAACAACGTTAATAACTCCCGCTCGTCCTCAAGGACAGGCACGCCAAGGTCGCGGGCTTTGGTCAGCTTGCTGCCCGCGTTCTCGCCCGCAATGACGAGATCGGTCTTCTTGGATACGCTGCCGGATACCTTAGCGCCGAGCGCCTCAAGCCGCTTGGAAGCCTCGTCGCGCGTGAGCAGGCTGAGCGTCCCGGTGAGGACGACCGTCTTGCCGAACAGCGGATGGCTCGCATCCGCCGCTTGCGCCGCAGGACGGTCGGCCTCGGCCTTCACGCCCGCTGCGCGCATGCGGGCGATGCTCTGCTGCATGAGCGGGTCGCGGAAGAAGCCCGCGATGCTCTCGGCCACGATGCCGCCGATATCGGGCAGCGTGACCAGCTCTTCGGCCTCGGCCGCCATGAGCCGGTCGAGGTCGCCGTAGTGGTCGGCGAGCGTGCGTGCGGTCGCCTTGCCCGTGTTCGGGATGCCGAGCGCGTTCAGGAATGCCGCGAGCTCGCGAGATTTTGACTTTTCGACGGAGGCCAGCAGATTATTCGCCTTCTTTTCCCCAAAGCGGTCTAGCTTAACCAGGTCGTCGAACTGAAGCTCGTACAAATCCGCCGGATCGCGGACGTCGAGCGCCTCGAGCAGCTGCCCAGCGGTCTTGCCGCTGAACGTCTCAATGTCCATGCAGTCGCGGGAGGCGAAGTGCGTGATGCGCCCCACGATCTGAGGTCTACAGCCGAGACGGTTGGGGCAGAATAAGTGCGCGCCGCGCAGCTCCAGCGGCGTACCGCAAGCCGGGCAAGCCTCCGGCACCGCAATCTCGAGCCCCGGCTCTTCGTCGGCCTTCCCGAGAATCTCTGGGATGACGTCGTTCGAGCGGCGGATGAACACGCGCGTGCCGAGGGCATGCGTCAGATTTTTGCGCGCAATGTCGCCAATATTGTTCAATGTACAGTTCTGCACCGTCACGCCGGCAAGCTCGACGGCCTCTACGCGCGCCAGCGGCGTCACCTTGCCCGTGCGGCCCACTTCCCAAGAGACGGACTCCAGCACGGTCGTCGTCTCTTCCGCCTCGAACTTGAAGGCGACCGCCCATCGCGGAAACTTGTCCGTATAGCCAAGCACCTCGCGCGTGCGCAGATCCGTAACCTTCACGACAGCTCCGTCGATAAGATAGTCAAGCTCATGACGGAACACGACGATGGCATTGAGTTCCTCCAAGACCTCGTCGATATTATCGTAATAACGCTCGAAGTTGTTGACGGGCAGGCCGTTGTCCCGAAGAAAGGCCAAGATCTCCCGGTGATTGCCGAACGAGAGATCGTCCGCGCCCGAATAGCCCACGTTATAGAAAAACGCATCCAGCTTACGGGAAGCCGTCACCGCCGGATTCAGGTTGCGAAGCGCGCCGGCTGCGCCGTTGCGGGCGTTTTTGAGCGGCTCGGCGGCGGTGCGATTGTACGATTCCAATACGGACAGTCGCATGATGCCCTCGCCTTGGACCTCGATCGGACCTCCCGAGTAAGGGATCGACAGCGGAATCGAGCGGATCGTCTTTACCTGCGCAAGGATGCCCTCGCCGATAACGCCGTTGCCCCGCGTAGCGGCTTGAACGAGCTCTCCGCCATCGTACGTCAAGTTTAGCGTGAGCCCGTCGAACTTTTGCTCGATGACGTACTCCGGCGCGGGCAGCGGCTCGTCGGGATGACGCGCGTTGTAGTCCGCCACCAGCTTGTTCACGCGCTGCGCCCAGGCTCTGAGGTCTTCCGCATCCTGCGCCTTGTCCAAGCTCCACAGCCGCGCCCTATGGCGATGTGGTTCGAAGCCTTTGAGAATCTCCCCGCCTACTCGATGCGTCGGCGAATCGGGGAGCGCGGTCCCGGTTTCCTTTTCCAATGCAACCAGCTCGTCATACAGCAAATCGTACTCGCGGTCGCTGATGGTGGGATTGTCTTCGGTATAGTAGCGCTTGACGTGGACGTTCAGTTCGTCAACCAGCTGTCTCATCCGCTGCAGCGGCTCCGTCATCTTCTTCGGCCTCTCTCGCGCCCCGATCACGGGGTTAATGGTGAAGCAATTTGATTCAAGCGCCCCGTTTACCGTGTAAAAAGGTACAACCGCTTTAAAAACGGGAGGGTTCGATAATGGATAATCAGACGGATAAATATTCCGATAACCAGGACAGGCCATCAACGGCCAAGGAGACGTATTACGTCTCCGTATCCGCCGGTACGATAACAAAGGAAGAAAACCATACGACCGACCAACTGAGCGTATATGCGACCGAACGGGAGATCGACCAGCTGATGGCCCTGTTCGCCAAACGGGCCGAGACGGACGATCTCACGCATCTGCGGGGGATCATTCCTTTCAAATCCGCCGATCACGATCCCGCTACGGACAAGTACAACGAGCAGATGCTGGACATCTATCGCATGGTCTTCAGGATCGGTACGGAGGAGACGCGCAGGCATCTCATCCATATGGACATTCTAAGCGTTCTGAAGGATCCGGATACCCACCTGCCGGGCTATCACTGAGTTTTTATGTAAAGGAAGCCATCGCGCCTTGAGGCGCGGCGGCTTTTTTTTGCTTTGCAAGGAACGATTCAGAGCTTCGTCACGGGCGCGAAGGCCGCGAGCAGTCGTTTGACGCCTACGGGCGCAGGAAAAGCGATCTGCAGCTCCGTATCGCTGCCGGTCCCCTTCACAGCGACGACAGTGCCTACGCCCCACTTGGCATGCTGCACCTTGTCGCCGGCCGCGACCGAGAGGCCTTGGCCTCCGCCGGCCGCCGGCTGCGGGGCTGCAGCAGGCCGCGCGCCTACGCCGTAGCTGGCGGGCGCCGCACCGGGAGGG